>CAZEHZ010000051.1:8568-15483 GCA_964512385.1 uncultured Victivallaceae bacterium
AAGCCGCCCGGAGTCCGGCTTCGGTGGTAACGTCAATCCCCAAATTGCGCTTAGCGGCAAACTTTTCAATATCGGCATAAAAGGAGTTGCCGATTTGGGTTAAAAAGTTGTTGTAACTGTCGCCGAAAAACTGTTGCATGGAATAATGCCCTAAAACTTCATGCAAAAAGACTTTCTTCACCCGGTCGGGGGAGAGATTACCGGCCACAAAGTAACAGGTATTGTCGGCCGGATTAAATAAGCCTTCCGCGCGGCCGGAATATCCGGCGGAAGAAATTTCATTCTGTAAATTGGGCGGTAACTCGGCTTCGGTTTCCACCACGCCAAACCGCAGATTGTCCATTTTGGGGAATGCCCGAATCAGGCTGTTTAACTCCTGCACCGTATTGCTGAACCGTTCCCGCGCAAACAACGCCTTGTTTTTATCATCATAAAGGAGTTCTTTTAAGCGGCTGGCGCCTTTTATGGCCAGCTCGTCATCACTTAAAGAATCCATTTCTTCGGCTTCCAGCATCGCTTGTTTAAAAGCGTTGACCGCCTGCATGGGGTCATCAGCTTTAATGGCGGCTTCCAGTCGATTTTGCATCCGGACTTCCGCCGGGGATAATTTATCTAAAGCGGACAATTTTTGCAGTTCTTCACTGGCGGTATCTAAAATTTGGCGGTGCTGTTCCAGATTTACGGCTTTAAATTGTTCCAGCCGGGCATTGTAAGCCAAGCCGCTCACGCCGATACCACCGGCATAAACCGCACCCACGGCAAATTCCAGCGGCGTATCATTTAACAGCCAGTCGGCAATTTCACTGTTGGCCATACTGCGGATATCCTTACCGTCTTTATGCAGCATCAGATTGGCGGCACGTTGAGAAATGCCGGTTAAAGCTTCGCCGGTACCTTCTTTGGCCATATCGATAACCAACCCTTTAGTCGCCCGGCCAAAACAGTCCAAATAAGCCTTGCTTAACTGCTCCGGATTGGTGTAATATTTCCGCATCATACGGGGTACACCAAATAAATCTTCATAAACGGTCTCAAAAGTACCCACCGCCAAGGCGTTAGTTGCCCATTCAAAATTAGACATATTGGGGTCATTGCGGGTATCCATTGCTTCGGATGCCCCGGAGGTAACGCCAAAATAAAGTCCGGCTTTAGACACTCCAAAACGACCAACGCTGAACACCTTGCCGGGGCCTAACATCATACCCACGCCAACCGAGGGTAAATTCTGAATTGTTGCACTGGCGAGTTGCTCTAAAAACCCTTCCGGCGCCCCACGGTAGGCGGTCAGATTGTCGATGAGTTGCTTTTTCTGATCGCTGTAATTGGTGTAAAAGGCCTCCGATTGGCGGAAAAAAGAGGGTTCTTTACTGTATTGGTCAAAGTTGTAAGCTAATTGAGAATCCGGCAACACAGCGTCGATAATATTGGCCATAAAACCGGCCACGGGTTGAAACATGGCCTCATGCACGCCGGCAGCACCTTTCGCCCCCATCGCCACGGTATCAGCCAAACCCTTGTCGGCGGTATAAATACCGATTGGCACATCCACGGCCAACCGGGTGGCCAAAGACTTGCGTTTAGCTTTCGCCCGTAAATCGTCGCCGATAATCTGATAAAGCTCATCACTGGAATAATTTTTATCCGGCCACACCTGTTTAACAATGGGGTCAAAGCCATCCATTACGGTATTCACATCCACATTAAACTGGTCGGCCATATACTTAGCCACCATATATTTCTTGCCATAGTTTACGGCATTTTCTTTATCTTCCGGCGTGGCGGAAATACGTTCTTGCTCACCGGCGGGCAGAATGGATAAAGGATCTGAAAACGCATTAAGCGTAAAATCAGATTTATCTTGACCATTATTATTAACAAAAAAATGTTCATTTTCATTGATGATGCGTTGCGACTGTCCCCAAATATGTTCAGAAGTATCAATCATTATTTTACGCTCCAATTTTCACCATCAGAAATTACAATATCTTCATAGTTGCTGTAAGCATCGGCAAAAACGTCATTGCCATTTTTAAGTTTTAATACCATCCGGCCGGAGGAATGCTTGTAAACGGATAAAATATCGCTTTTAAGTAGGTCATTTGGATTGGATTCAGTTGGCATATCCCATCTTGCCCGATATGCCGGAGCAAGTAAAGCCGCTTTCATAGTCCAGGTGCTTTCGCTTTCCGGAATGCGTTCTTTCGGGGCATCAACAATCATGCCGGGTTTATCGTCTAAAGATCGAAGATTACCAAATTTATCAAAGAGTTCGGTAAACTTCTTTTCGGCAAAATCGGATCGCATTTTTTTGATATAAGCAAAAATTTCGTCCGGTTGTTTTCCCTGCATATATAAAGCGTTGGCCACCCGATAGGCATCATTTTTCAGCTTAATTTGTTCCACTTCATCCGGGTCATTAAACATGCCATTACGTACAAAAGAGCGGTCGAGTTCTTTTTTAACTGCCTCCATGCCCGGCACGCTCCAAATATTATTACCTTTACGCCATGAATCAAAATGGTCATTAACCTGTTTAATTAAATTTGACGCCGTAGCAACATCGCCATTACTAACTTCAATCGCCCGATTCAACATGATGGAACGTTCGTTACTCCAATCGGCCGGATTGCCGGACGGCATCGAGTTATTTAAAGAGTCTTTAAACTGCTCGATTTGTAAGGTTTGCTGTCGCTTATCAAAAGCCGGTACGCTATTCTGATACTGGATTAAATACTCTTTGCGTTGAAAATACTCATCAAGATTAATTTTGCCCTGCTTGTAGTCGTTGGTAATATCGTCAAAAGTTGGAGCAGTACCGAATTCGACTTTTTTGCGGAAGTTGCCAAAAGCATCATTGCTTTTAATCAGATTTCCACGGGCAATTTCAGTTTCTTTGCGGCGGTTCTGAGCGTCGGCAAAATTGATGTAAGTTGTGGCGGCCTGGTCGGAAAGTTCGCCATTCTGCCATTTCTGTTTCAGTTCGTCCACGGTAGGCGGGGTAGAATTTTCATCAAGATATGAGGCTTTAAAAAATTCAAAAGCCCGATTTTCGTTTTCCGTTTTCCGGGCATTTAAAAAATTGCCTAACTCCCGGCGGTCATCCAGCGTCAAATTGTTCAACTGATTTTTATCTTGTACCATATTGGCCAAATCGTTCAGTTCGGCGTAGGTGGCATTTTTGGCCAAATCGGTAATGGAATAATAATCCTCTTTGCGGTCAACTTCCCGCAAAAAGACTTCCCGTTCATCGGGGCGGAGTAGCTGGGCATTGATGCCGTCAGTAATCTGCTGGCGGGCAAAATCAAAATCACCCTGCTTACAGGCAAAATCGATGCGGGCAATATTGTTACTGCGTAAAACGGTGGCTTCACTCTGCCAGCTGGTAGCCTCGGTATTCTGTTGTTGTTTTAAGCGGCGGGCGGCTAAACCGGCTTTAGCCTGCTTGCGTGTCTCGGCGGACATTTTTTCCATAATGGGGTTAATACGGTCATCTAAAATGGCGTTAAACTCATTAAGTTTATCGCCATAGCTGGCATATTCGTTGGGATTTGAGCGGCAAAAAGTATCAAACTGGCCGTAAACGTCATTAACGGCTAAATCGAGTTCACTTACCGCATCAAAATCGGCGGCCTGTTGCTTAGCCTTAAAAAAGTCGGCCACGGCATAGGTAGCCCGGCTAACCGACCGGCTGGCACTGGAAAAATCCTGTATATTATAATTTGTGTTTACGCCGGCATGCGGAACGGCATTAGCGTTAATCAAACTATTTTGTGGTGTCGTAACTAAAGGAATATTGGGCATGATGTATATCTCCGGTTATTTGGAATTGGGCTTAAATGCCGACGCTAAGCCGCCGGTTAAATCGGCGCCGGCGGTCAAGCCGGCGGCTAAAAGTGAGCCGGTAAAATTCTGCCCCTTTGCCACTCTGGACTGGAACAGATAATTTTGTTTAAGGGCGGCATGTTGACTAAAAGCGGCGGCACCTTTGCGGCGTAAATCTAAATTTTCCAGTTGCTGATTGCTGGCGGTCTCACCTAATACAGCTAATGGCGATCCGGTTAAAGCCACGCCGGACTTAGCCAGGCGAACGGCCTGCATAGACCGGATGCGGGCCTGTTCGGTTTTCTGTCGCTTCTCCATTTCCAAAGTATCTTTTTGCAACTGGTCAGCCTCCAGTTGTTCCAGTTTGGCATTGCGTTCAGCGGCTTTAGCCTGAGCGTCCGCATTGGCCGTTTGCTGTTGATAGTTAATCATGCCTCCGGCAATGGTTCCGGCGGCACCCACGGCAGCGCCACCGGCGGCAATCGCTTCGCCCACGGTAACAGATACTCCGGCAATCGTAAAAAGTGTAGCTCCCATATAAAAACCTCCTATAAAACCGACACTAAACAACTTATATTCATCGGATACGGTAAAATTTGTGTTAAAGTAATTTTAGCCTCTTCATTCCAGCCGGGCAATGCATTAAATTCGGCTACGCCGGACTTAAGAGTCAGCTGGCAATCCATATTATCTTTTAAAACATCATAAGCAAAAAAATCCTGCTCCAAACTGTCGCCTAATTGGATTTCCCCGCCTAAAGAGTCATAATATCGCACTCTTACTTTGGATGGATTCTTGGGTCGTGTCATGGTGGAACCGCCCTGATACGCCACTTCCAGCGGCATCGGCTGTAAGATAGACAAATAAGGTATTCCGATTAAAAGATGTTCAAAGCCGGGTTCAATGGCAATAGAGCCATTTTGTACAAGGTCGTCATTTTTAAACACGCCATCGCCAACGATAGAAACCTCATAGCCGTTTAAAAGAGCTAAATCTTCGGTATCGTATAAGCAACAATCTAAATAGACGTTGTAATTAAGCAGCTCTAAAAAGTAACGGTTATTGCGTTTTACGGCAAAATAGATTAAATCATTGCCGGCCGCCGGCAAAACGGTAACATCAATAAATTCTCCGATAGTGGTTATATTAGTCCAGGCAATAACCTCCTGATCACGCTCATAAGTCAAACAGGAGATATCGCCGGAACTAAGCACACAAAACAGCCGGGTAAACGGGGCGGAAGAGAGGGCGGAAGACTTGATCCCGACTTGATTGATATGGTCGGCCAGTAAAGTAAGGTCGGCAGCCACAAAGTTATTGCGTTCCCAAGAATAAGAAAGTTCCCGCACTTTAACGCCGGGGCGCTGCACAAACAGCACACTATCACCGGCCAAAATCGCCGGAATAGCGGCGGAACCATAAACGGATTGGCGGGAACATTTTACGCTGGTCGGAGTCAACGCCTCATCCTGCCCGCTGCCGGAAAGTTTCCATTCGGAATCGATCGTACCGATTAGCAAAACATCATGCGAACAAAGCCAAACAATGGAATTAACGGTACTGGAAGCCAAGGTATAACTTAACCCGGCATCATCTTCATCGCCTAACTTAAAATTGTTCCAGTCATTAGTTTTGCTCAGCCAAAGGGTATTACGTTGTTTGGTGGTTCCGGCAAAAACCAAACGTTCTTCGTAAAATTCCACGCAGGCAGGATAGCCATTAACATCGCTCCAAGCGGGTTCGTGCCAATCCTTCGTGGGGTCAAGCGAGCCGATTTTCTTAATTACGGTACCGGACGCATGGCGGGCATCGGTAACGGTGGAAATTTTAACCACGCCATTAACCACAAAATTATTGTTGATAAATTTAGCTTCACAGTATTTAATAGTTCCGGTGGTGGATTGCTCATATCCGGACATGGATAAGCGGTATAACACATTTTCGTCATCTTCATCGCCGGAGGTCTCCACGTTGTTATCTTTACTGGAAGTATAAGAAAGGTAGTCAATCCAGCTTACCCCATTGTCATAGCTTTTTTGAATGGTCAGCCGTCCAGTCCAAGTGCCGTGAGTAGAGAGCGTCCAGCCGCCGGACACCTCTAACGCATCAGACACGCCATCGGCATTAAAATCTTTTTCCAAAACGCCGTCTTTACGATAGTGGACTAAGGTAAAATAACTATTCACATGGCCGGCTTTAAACAGATCGGCGGAAGATGTTAAAGCGACATTGCCTGATAAAGCGGAAGCGGTAATAGTAGTATCGGTTAAATTGGCGTCCATTACCGGGGGATAAGTCAACTGGAATTCAGTAAAAGTAAAATCATCACTGCTAAGGCGTTTGAGTTCGTATACCATATAATTTTTATGGCATACCCAAGCCACATCGCCACATTGCACCAGTCGAATACCGTCTAAATCGTCAATGGAATACGGAGTAAGCAGCGTTTTAACAATATTGCCGGTAATAGAATAAACCACTAAGCGACCGGGCATAAAGACTAAAATGTAACAATTAGAATTATCCACATAAAAATGTTCCAGCTTAACCGGCTTATCGCCTAAGTCGGCTAAAAAGTTGGTACCGGGTCGGCGTTCAGCGGCGCCGAACGGGGTAACAAAAAAGTTTTCGCAAATGCGGCATCCACGGGAGTATTGCTGCACATCCACTCTGGCGAGCATTTTCTCAGAAAGTTCGCCAGCGTTAAAAGAATTAACATGAATTTCCATCTTTCAAACCCTCAATAAAAAAACCTAAACACGCTATCAGAAACACCACACATTCTGCTTTTTACTAACGAGGCGGCACGTTGCCGCCCAGCGTTAAAAGAATTAACATGAATTTCCATCTTTCAAACCCTTTATTTAAATATCAATAAGCTTTCGACACCTTGCATAGCTTTGCCTAAAATATAGCGAAGCTATCGACCATGCGGAGTAAAACGAAGCATGCGGTAAGGAAGGGAGCTGGGGGTTCCTCAGCTGATTTTTTATTGTGGACACAATAAAAAACAGATGAAGGGCGACCGCACCGCTACGGTCACATAAACTTATAAGTCTCCATGAGATATCCATGGCGGAGCCATCTGATTCT
>CAZEHZ010000052.1:0-15214 GCA_964512385.1 uncultured Victivallaceae bacterium
AAGTAAATTGTGAATATGTACAAATTCAGGTTTTAAGGATAAACGTGATTATGAAAAAGATTATTTTGTTATGCAGTATGGTTTTAGCGGCCGCCGTAGCAGTTTTTGCCGGATTTTGGGATTGGGCAACACCGTATCAGGGGCCGGAGCGGGATGTGATTACGCTGGTAATTACCGGGAACTATAAATCGTCCAGAGCGATGGCGGATGTGATTCAGTATGAGAGCCGCCAGCCGTATATTTTATTGCCGTATAAAGGGGCTAAAGGAATATTTTTCTGTCCGGCGGGGCCGAACGCCTCGGCGCTGGAAATTCCGGCGGAACAGTTGATTCAATTTATCGGCTTCCTGGACCCGCAGCGCATTATTATTTTGGGTAACGAAGATTATGTGCCGGGCGAATACCGCAAATTGTTGGAATTTAACGGTTTCTCGCCGGTAACATTTTCCGGCGACTGGAATAAAGTGGCGCAGGATGTGGCCGGTTTAATGCACTTGCAGCGTTTGGAAAACAACTATAAACAGGTAATGGCCAGTTTGCAGAGCAACTACATTCCGAATCAGGGCAAAGAGTTAAGCCAGCCGAATGATGTGGTGATTGTAGAACAGAACAGTTTGTAAATTACTTCAGAAAAAGCCGTTGATACGGTTTTTTTATTCAGATTATGGTAAGCGTTGTAGTAACTGGAGAGGAAAGGCGGGTAGAAAAAAATGTGGAATATGTTTAAAATTGCGGTGAACACGTTTAAGGAGTCCATCCGTGAACCGGTGTTCTGTTTACTGCTGATGTGTGCGCTGATTCTGGTGGCGCATTTTCCGGCGATTTCGCTGTTTGTGTTTGATGAACAGTTGAAGATGGTGGTGGATTCGTCGATGGCCACCAGTTTGTTGTTCGGGTTGTTTGCGGCGGTGCTGGCCAGCAGTCATACGGTGGCGCAGGAGATGCGTAACGGTACGGTGCTGCTGCTGATGAGTAAGCCGGTTCATCGTTGGAGTTTTATTTTAGCCAAGATTTTAGGGATTGTGGCGGCGATAACGTTGTTTATGTTTATTTTAAACTGCGCTACCGTCGTGTCGGTATATATAGCGGTGGAGCAGTATAATACCGATGATGCGGCCTATTTTATGCTGTTGGGCATAATGGCGGTTTCCGCCGGGCTGGGATTGGCGTTTAACTTCTTTAAGGGCAGCAGTTTTGCCAGTGCCACCATACTTTCGCTGGGGGTGTTGCTGCCGTTGTTTGCCATACAGTGCTATATGTTTAAGGAAACGCCGTATATTAATATGGCGGACTTGTTTAAGGCGTTGTCTTTACTGTTTTGCGCCACGGCGGCGATGGCCACGATTGCGGTGGTGTTTGCCACCCGGCTGGACATGGTGCCGAACTTGTGCGTCTGTACGGTAATCTTCTTTTTAGGGATGATTTCCAGCTTTCTGTTTCAGCGTGAAACCGGCTCGGCGGTGCTGGACACGATTTTAGGTGCATTATATGCCCTGTTCCCCAACTGGCAGTTCTTCTGGCTGGCGGACGCCATTGCCGGCGACCGTACGATTCCGGTTACCTATTTAGCCAAGGCATTTTTATATGTGGCGGCCTATATCGGGTTATGTTCCATCTGGGCGGTAGTGTTGTTCCAGAAACGGGAAATTGCCAAAGATTCGCGTTAAAGAAATTTCGCCGGCGGGTATCTCCAAATATTTGCCGGCGGTTTTTTTGCATAAATAATGTTAGAAATATTAATATATTGAGTTAGAAAAGTATTAAAAGGGTGTGTTGTAAACTTTTATAACTTATCCAAAACAAGGCAAAGGAGAGAAGTTTATGAGTTGGTTGCGTTCCGACATCAGCTGGATTGATGTTACAGTGATCGCCGTGTACCTGGTAGCCTCGCTGTGTATTGGGGTATTGGGGAGCAAACTGTTGGGCTTGTCCAACGGCAAAGAAGATGACTATTATCTGGCCGGGCGTAAGATGCCGGGCTGGTTAAACGGGTTATCTAATGCGGCAACGGCATTGAATTCCGACGTAGCTCCGCTGTATTGCGGGGTGGCGGTGGTGGCCGGATTGTCCGGGGCATGGTTTTATTTATCCCGGTTTGGTTTCGGCATGTTGATAGTGTCATTGCTGTTTGCGGTAAAATGGCGGCAGATGCGGGTAAAAACCGGCCCGGAATTCTTCACTTTGCGTTACGGCGGCACGGGCAGTAAAGCGGCCCGGGTATATTCCTCCATTTACAGTGTACTCTTGGGCATGATTCCGTGGATTGGAGCGGGCATGGTGGGTATGCACAAGGTGGCGGCGCCGATTTTCGGTTACGAATCGATTTGGGTTACCATCGGGGTAATTCTGCCGTTGCTGACCATCTATGTTTGGAGTTCTGGTCTGGCGGGGGTATTGATTACCGACGGGTTGCAGGGCATCATTATTATTGTGGGTAACTTAGTGCTGGTAATCTCGGTACTGGTGGCGTTCGGCGGGCCGACCGGCATGGGCGAAGCGCTGAAAAATGCTTATAACGGTAAAGACAAAACGCACCTGACCGCACTGGCCAACGCCAATGTATCGTTCTATCATACGGAGCCGGATGCCGACGGCAACTTTGTGCAGGTAGTGGTATATCCGGAAGAACGCAGTGGTTACTTTGGCAATTCCCGTAAGGCTGAAACGTTTGCCAATCCGGTAATGTATGAAATGAGCAAGGGTGTCAGTCCGGCGGAAGCGTTAAAAGAGGCGACCGTAATTGATGTGGGGCATGGCTATAAACTTATGGAATATTCCGCCTCGAAAGACAATTACATTGCCAAGATAAAACTGCCGAACAATAAAGAAAAAAATTCGGAACCTTTAACCTTGGTGGATAATCAGGTAAAAGTATTGCTGCCGATTCCGGCCAGCAACAGCTTACATGGTACGGCCGTTACCGCCGCCGCCTTGCCGAAAGTGGATGAACAAACCGCCTGGAATTTAAATGGCATTCAGGAATTTTCTGAAGTCGCCACTACCGGCACCAGTTTGTCCAGTTCTTTACCACAGCCGGGTATGCGTATTGTATCGCCGGTGGGGGTAATTTTATGGATGGTGATTTTGCTGGTCGGGGTTGGCGGCGGCGTGGGGAGCGACGGTCAGCGTTACTTCTCCTGTAAGAATAATTATGAAGCGGCCAAGGTGGGATTATGGGGTAACGTGGCGTTGTTCGGCATGTTGCTCTTGTTAATGCTGCCGGTATTGGGTATGCTGGCGCGTTATCCGGAACTGCATTTTGTGGACTCCAGCGGCGACCGTGAAAACATCTATGGCCGTATGCTGGTGGAATTTTTGCCGAAAGGCTTTATCGGCGTAACGGTGGCGGCCATGCTGTCGTCGGTAATGAGTACGGTATCCACGCACTTGAACTACGGCAGTCAAACCTTGTTGAATGACGTTTACCGGCCGTTGTTCGGTGATCCGGGCAAAGGCAAGTCGGTATTCATCGGGCAGTTGCTGATGCTGATAATTGTGGCGTTAAGTATTATTGTTACGGTAAATGCGGATTCGTTAATCGGGATTACCATGGTGGTAATCGGCGTGCTGGGCTCGGCGGCGTCTTACGGCTGGGGTCAGTGGTGGTGGTGGCGAACCAACATTAAGAGTTGGACGATCTCAATTTTTGCGGGTCCGCTGTTGTACGGCGTATTCCAGTTTTTACTGCCGAGTTTGGAGTGGTGGCGTAATTTCCAGGCGGCGGCGCCGGAAAACTCGCAGATTGTGCAGGCGATTATGGCCATGTTATTAGGCACGGTATGCTGGGTAATTGCCGCATTGGTCACGGAGCCGGAAAATATGGACACGTTAAAAGAGTTCTATTTGCGGGCTCGTCCGCATGGTTGCTGGGGCCCGGTAAAGCAGGCCTTGATTGCGGAAGGCCGGTTGTCGGAAGACGAGGTAAAAACCACAATTCTGCCGGGTTTTGTTACCGCTATTGTGGGCTTTATCATGATGGCGGCCGGAACGATGGTCTGCACCACCTTGTTTGTGGGGCAGTATAAGATGATGACAATTTACATTGTAATCACTTTAATTTCCGGCTATGCGTTTAAGCGGATGTTCCATTGGCATTTGCACCGCATGGGTGCGGATGTAGACTGTTATGTGCAAGTAGAAGACTAAAAAACTTCGTTTAAAAACTCAAGCTCCTTCATGGAAAACATGGAGGAGCTTTTTTATTATGGCAAAAGTTTGGTATGGATAGCCGGGTTGTAATTTGTAATTTGCGCTTTTGGCCTATATATTATATCGGTGCATTTTGTACCGTATTTTATTGCCGGAGCTGGAATATTGAATAAAATAAAAAAAGTTGCAGTTTCCGGTACCAAAAGCTCGTTTTTAAAACGGGAGAACAGGAACAGGAGAATAGATTTTATGGCGGAAAATAAACTTTTTGCCGCATTTACCAAACGAGGTGCGGATTTTCTGCAGGTGAAGTATCCAATTATCTGCGGAGCAATGACTTGGGTGTCTGAACCGAATTTGGTGTCGGCGGTATGCAACGCCGGATGTTTTGGTTGTCTGGCGGGTGGAAACATGCCGCCGGCGGTGCTGGAAAGTCAAATTGCGGAATTGCGCAGTAAAACATCGGGGTCATTTGCGATAAATTTGATTACCATTGCACCGAATTATCAGACGCATTTAAGCATGTTAAAAGATTTGCCGGTGGATTATGTGGTGTTTGCCGGGTCTTTCCCGAAAGAGAAGGAAGTGGAGCAGGCCAAGAGTCTGGGCAAAAAGGTGCTGTGTTTCTCCTCTACATTAAGTATTGCCGAACGGATGATTCGCTTTGGAGCCGACGCTATTGTGCTGGAGGGCAGTGAAGCCGGCGGTCATATCGGCCACGTATCCGCCACGGTGCTGTTGCAACAGGTGCTGTTTAAGGTCAGCGACTCGATTCCGGTGTTTATGGCCGGCGGGATTGCCACGGGCAAGATGGCGGCGCACATGCTGATGATGGGGGCGGCCGGTGTGCAGCTGGGCACTCGTTTTGTAATGACGGATGAGTGTATTGCGCACGAAAATTTTAAAGATGCGTTCCGCCGGGCGGTGGCTCGTGATGCGGTATCGACGCCGCAGTATGACTCTAAACTGCCGGTGGTGGCGGTGCGGGCGTTGCGTAATAAGGGCATGGCCAACTTCGGCCGCTTGCAGCTGGACTTGCTGAAGCAGTTGGAAGAGGGTACGATAAACCGGCAATATGCGCAGGAAGAGGTGGAAAAGTATTGGATTGGCGCCTTGCGTAAAGCAGTGATCGACGGCGATGTGGACTTTGGTTCGCTGATGGCCGGCCAGTCGGTAGGCTTGGCGGACAAGGTGATGCCGGTAAAAGAGCTGGTGGCGGAGTTGGTAAATGACGCTTCGGCGGAACTGGAATACATGAAGAATAAATTAAATTCGATTTGAATGAAATACTGAAGGAGTAAGCGATGCATTGGCGGTCTAAACGCATAAAATGGCTGTCCGGCGTATATGCGGCGGTGGCGTTAGGACTGTTGTGTCTGCTTATTCTTGGTGCATTGCCGGCGGTGTCCGGCATTGCCCGGCGGATGGCGGCGGACTTTTTTTATCCGTACTTGAATATCTCCGGCCGGGCCAAGAGTGCAACGGCGGACAAATCGTTGCTGTTGCTGAGTAAAACCGAACTGGCGGCGGCGTTGACCGCCGAACGGAAAGAGTTGGCGGCGGCTCGGATTCAAGCGGAACGGGCGGGGGCGTTGGCACGGGAAAACGGCGAATTGCGCACGTTGCTCCAGCTGACGCCGTTGCCGAACTATCGCTATATTGCGGCCGAAGTGCAAACTTTTGACCCGTTGTACTGGAAGGAGCATTTTACGCTGAACCGTGGCGAGGCCGACGGCGTAAAACCCGGTTTGGCGGTAATCACCATCGTGGCGGACAGTGCGGGCGGGGCGTTGCCGGTGGTGGCGGGCTTTGTACGCAGTACGGCATTGCATTCGTGTGAAGTGGTAACGCTGTATAACTCCAGTTTGCGTATGCCTTTACGCTTACAGCGTTCCGGTGCGAACGGCTTTTTAAACGGTGAAAATCAACCCATGACGGTCTCGCCCGGTTTGGCGGCGATAACGTATCTGCCGAACCACGCCAACTATGTAGTGGGCGACTTGGCGGTAACTACGGATTTTGACCATGATATCCCCCCCGGCCTGCGTTTGGGCGAATTGGTACGCATGACGATGGATGATTCCATATTCGGCGGCAATCTTTACCGCACCGGCGAGTTGCGCCCGGCGCTGCCCGGCTTGGATGACGCCCGTTTTATGATGATAATCGCACCGGATTCCGCCGGACAGGAGCCGTAAAAATGAACGCCGTATTTCTGTTGGGATTAATGTTGCTAGCCGTTGGCGGCGAGGTTTTGGCGGGGAACTGGCACTGGTTCTGGCCGTTGACTGGAAATATGGTGTTATATTTTCAAGTCTCCAATTCGTGGCGGCAGAGTTGCCTTGCGGCGTTGCTGGGCGGCATGGGGATAGATGCATTAATGGCTCGTCCGGGTTGGTATACGGCGGCGGCGTTACTGCTTACGGTTCCGCTGGCGTGGGTATGGGATAAAGAAAAATTCAATTCACCTTTAGCGGTAAACTGTATTTACGGTGCGTTGCTGCCGTGGTACATGTTTGGCATAATGAGTTTATGCAAATGGGCAATCAGCGGCACGGTGCTGGTTTGGAGTAGAGAAGCGTTAGCGGCGCTGTTGGTGGCCGGAGTCTTAAATGCGTTGTTACTGCCTTTAACCATAATTTTGGCGGATGCATTGGCTGACTGGTTGGATTTGCCGGAATTCACCGGTCGGGAGGCCAGACGCAAACAGGCGTTGGACGCCGGGGGAGCGCAGGAATGAGCAGATTGGAAAATCCCCGGTGGCGCATTGGCATTCTGGCGGGCGTATTGATTTTAGTTTATCTGATAATGGGGATAAAAGCGTTTCGGGAGCAGATTCGTTTGGGGGATGAGCATGAAAATGCGGTAAAACGGCAGTCGATACGGCGAATCCGTATTCCGGCGAAGCGGGGCAAGATATTTACATCGGACTTAAAGATTCTGGCGGAGAGCGTAGTCTCTTACGATGTTAATTTTTATTTTGAAGAAATGCGTCAACCGGGGCGGCCGTCTAAAACGGTAACTCATGCGTTGGCGGTGTATAAACTGCTGTGCGAAAAAATCGGGCGGGAGCCGGAAGTGGGGCAGGACGCCCTGGAGTATCATATTTTTAACCGTCCCGGTTTGCCGCTGACGGTGTTTAGCAATTTGACCGACCGTGAAATGACGCAGGTTTATAAACTTGCCGCCGAGTATCCGGGCATAGAAGTGGTGGCGAATTCGTTGCGTTATTATCCGAATTTTGACTTGGCGGCGCACTTGGTGGGCTATGCTCAGAAGCAGGACCCGGCGCTGGCGGAGGATCGGAAGGACTTCTTCTATTATCAAAGCGATTTAGTGGGTAAAATCGGGCTGGAAAAATATTGCGACAGTTTTACGGACTTGACATTGCGCGGCTTGCGTGGCGACGCCGGGCGGGAGGTGGTGCGGGTGGACAATTTCGGCTTTATCCGGGAGGTGCTGGATAAAACCGAAGACACCAGTAACGGCAATAATGTGGTGCTGACCATCGACTCACGGGCGCAGGCGATTGCGGAAAATCTGTTGCGGGGCAATGTGGGGGCCATGGTGGTCTTAAATGCCGACACGGGGGAGGTTTTGGCCATGACGTCGCAACCGTCATATAATTTGAATTTGTTTTCGCCTTGGATTGGTCGGGTACGCTATACGGCACTGGCGCAGGATGAGCAGAAGCCGTTGTTTAACCGGGCGTTATACGGTTCATATATGCCTGGTTCGATTCTGAAGGTGCTGGCGTGTCTGGCGTTTTTGGAGAACGGGGTAAACCCGAATGAAGAGATGGTGTGCGATGGCGAAACCATTGTCTCCGGCGTAAAAATCCGTTGTGCCTCGTATCGCTCCGGCGGGCATGGCCGGGTTAATTTGTACACGGCGCTGGAGAAATCGTGTAATGATTATCTGATTGAACACGCCGTAGCGGTGGGGCTGGACGAACTGGTGAAGCAGTATGCGGCGGCCGGCATCGGCGAATCCACCGGCTTTGAACTGGGCGGTGCGGACGGGCTGTTGCCGAGCAAGGCGGGCTTGAAACAGCGTGAGCGGCGGAATTGGTCTAATGCCGACACGGGATTTGTGTCTATCGGGCAGGGCATGGTGGAAATTACGCCGTTGCAGGCGGCGGTTTATACGGCGGCAATTGCGAATGGCGGCAACATAATGCGGCCGTTCATTGTCAAAAAGATAGTGGATGATAAGGGTGTGGAGCTGTATAAGACCATGCCGGCGGTGCGGCGGCGTTTAGCGGCGTCTCCCGCCCATATTGCGATGGTGAAAGAGGGGATGTTCCAAGTGGTAAACGCCCCGCACGGCACCGGGCGGCGGGCGTATTCGGACATTATAACTTTATATGGAAAGACCGGCACCGCCGAGTTCGGCCGTAAACCGAATCTGCGGAACAACAGCTTTTTCATCTGCTTTGGCGAGTATAATAATGTGCGTTACAGCATGTTTATATTGCAGGAAAACGGCGCCGGCGGGGGGCGGGACTGCGCACCGTTGGCCACGGAATTTTTTAAACAGTATCTGAATTAACATTCAATTTATATAGGAGAAAAAAGGATTATGAGTATGATTAATGCCAAACCATCCATTGCCATTATGACCAGCGGCGGCGACGCTCCCGGCATGAATGCGGCGGTTCGTGCCGTAGTGCGTTACGCCATCGGCTCCGGTTTTCGGGTTTTTGCTATTTACGACGGCTATCAGGGGTTGGTGGACGGCGATATTCGGGAAATGTTCTGGAATTCCGTCAGCGGAATTTTAAATAAGGGCGGCACGGTAATCGGCACGGCACGGTGTAAAGAGTTCCGGGAACGCTCCGGCTTGCTGAAAGCGGCTCGTAATCTGCATAAGGCGGGCATTAACAAGCTGGTGGCGATTGGCGGCGACGGCAGTTTGTCCGGTTCAAATGAGTTGCGTTCGGAGTGGAGCAGTCTGCAGGCCGAGCTTTTGGAAAAGCAGGAAATCACGCCGGAAGAGGCGGAGTTCTGTAAAAATATGTTTCTGGTAGGTCTGGTCGGCTCGATTGATAATGACATGTCGGAAACCGAAATGACCATCGGGGCGGACACCGCACTGCACCGGATTACCGAATCGATTGACGCATTACGCAGTACCGCTTTCAGCCATCAGCGGACATTTATTGTCGAGGTAATGGGGCGTAACTGCGGTTATCTGGCGTTGATGAGTTCCATCGCCACCGGTGCAATGATTACCTTTATTCCGGAAGCTCCGGCACAGGAAAACTGGCAGAAAGGTTTGTGTCATCTGCTGGAAGCCGGTCGCAAAGCCGGTCGCCGGGATAACATCATTATTGTGGCCGAGGGCGCCAAAGACGTTAACGGTAATCCTTTAACCGCACTGGATATCAAAAAAGCGATTGAAGACGAATTGGATATCGAGGCACGGGTAACGATTTTAGGCCACGTTCAGCGTGGCGGCAGTCCGTCGGCGTTTGACCGTTATATGAGTACCGCCAGCGGTTGTGCGGCGGTGCGGGAGTTGATTAACGCCACCGAAAACAGCGAATCCATGATGGTCGGCTTGCGGGGCAACCGTATTGCGGCAGTACCGCTGATGGATGCGGTAAACAAGACAAGGGCAACGCAGGCGGCGGTAAAAGCCGGCGATTATGCGTTGGCGGAAGAGTTGCGCGGCTCGTCGTGGATTCAGGCGTTGGACATTTATAAAACCTTGTGCTTGGCGTTGCCGTCATTAAAGAAAGCGCCGTCTTCACAGCGGAAATTGCGTTTAGGGGTAATGACTTGCGGCTGGCCGGCGCCGGGCATGAACAGTGCGGTGCGTACCGTGGCCCGTTTGGGCATGGATCGGGGGCATGAGGTAATTGCCATCGAAAACGGCGTGGAGGGTTTGATCGAAAATCATACCCGTCAACTGGGCTGGATGGAGGTGGAAGAGTGGAATATGGAGGGCGGCAGTAAGATTGGCGCCAACCGCCGTCAACCGCAGGAAGAGGACTTCTATCATATCGCCCGAAATTTGGATGACTTGAATTTAGACGGTCTGCTGGTCATCGGTGGCTGGAGCGGTTATCTGCTGGTGGATAAACTGCGGCAGGCCCGGCGGAATTATTCGGCATTTAAACTGCCGATGGTGTGCATACCGTCCACTATCAGTAACAATTTACCGGCGTCGGAACTGGCAATCGGGGCGGACACCGCGTTGAACAGCATAGTGGATGCGGTGGACAAGGTGAAAAATTCGGCCGACAGTTCCCGGCGGTTGTTTATGGTGGAGGTAATGGGGCGTTACTGCGGATATCTGGCCACCATGAGCGGCGTTGCTACCGGGGCGGAGTTTATTTATCTGCATGAACACGGCGTAACGCTGGAGCGGATGCGGTCGGATTTGGAAGAGTTATCGAACAGTTTCCGGCGGAAACAGCGTAAAGTGGCCTTGATGATTCGGAATGAAAACGCCAATAAAACCTACACTACCGACTTTATGTGTGCGTTGTTTGATGAAGAAGGCGGCGATTTGTTTGACGTTCGCCGTACCGTACTCGGCCCGTTGCAGCAGGGCGGCGTACCTTCGCCGTTTGACCGGATTCAGGCCACCAGACTGGCGTATGAAGGCGTCAACAGTCTGGTTCGGTTAATTGAAAATAAAGAGACGGTTTGCGGCTTTGTCGGTCAGGTAAACGGCCATTACCGCTTTAATGACTGGCTGGAACTGGAGCGTTTGGTGGAAGAAACTTATCAACGCCCCAAACGGCAGTGGTGGTTGAATCTGTATGACTTAGGCACTAAGTTGGCATTCCCGCCGGAAGGCTATACCAGTCCGGCCGACACTCGTGAGGAAGAGTAGCAAATGAGTGCATTGTCCGGCCGTAAAGTATTGATTACCGGCGGTGCGATTCGGGTGGGTGCGGCCATGGCCGCCCATCTGTATCGGTCTGGAATGCAGGTAGTTGTACATTGCCGCCAATCGCAGGAAAAGGCGGCGGAATTAAAAAAAGAACTGCCGGAACTGCAAGTGGTGTACGCTGATTTCAGTTGCCGCCCGACTCCGGAACGATTACAGGAGTTCTGGCGGCAGACTGGCCGGATCGATGTGCTGATCAATAATGCGTCGGCGTATTTGCATGCCGACGCCGAAACGCTGATGAATGTAAATTTTTACTGGCCGCAAATGTTGACTCAAACGCTGGCGGAACAGCCCGGCGAACATGTGGTGTTGAATATGGTGGACAGCAGCGTAATGGCGGAAAATTTGGCCAACCCCTATGAGCAAAGTAAGTTTTTACTGCGTCAATACACATTGCAGGCCGCCAAACAGTTTGCCCCCGGTATGCGGGTGAACGCCATTGCCTTAGGGCCGGTAATGCCGCCGGAAGAGCTGAAACATTTGCAAATGCGTAAAACATTAAGCGTAATACCGTTAAAACGTAAAGTGGAGTTGGCCGACGTAACTTGTGCGGTGCAATTTCTGTTGGAAAATTCATCAATTACCGGTGCAGTTCTGGATGTGGACTGCGGAATGAGGTTGTTAAAATGCAATTAGTTACAGTGGAAGAGATGCGGGCGTTGGAACAGCAGGCGATCGCCAACGGCGTAATGGCGGAACAACTGATGGCGGAGGCCGGAAGCGGAGCGTCGGCGTGGATTTACCGTTGGTCGCAAAGATTGCCGGAACCGTTCCGCCGTCGCTTTGTGATTGTGGCGGGGCGGGGCAACAACGGCGGCGACGGGTTAAAGGTGGCCACGGATTTATTGGAAAAATATCACTGTAACGTAGCAGTGTATACGGTGGCGCCGATCTATAAGATGAGCGAAACCGGCAAAAATTTCGGCCGCCGTTTGCAAAGCAAATCTTATACCGAACTGGAGTTTCAGCGGGGCGACATTATTATTGATGCGTTGCTGGGCACCGGGCTGAACGGGGCGTTAAATCCGCCGTATGACGATTTGATTCGTAAAATAAACGATGCCATGCTGCCGGTGATTTCGCTGGATATTCCGTCGGGATTAAGCGGCAATTCCGGCACCATGAATCCGGTG
The DNA here is from genome assembly GCA_964512385.1 of uncultured Victivallaceae bacterium. Taxonomy (GTDB): domain Bacteria; phylum Verrucomicrobiota; class Lentisphaeria; order Victivallales; family Victivallaceae; genus CALXXL01. Next base: position 12,189 of record CAZEHZ010000052.1, read on the forward strand.
GCGGTGCGGGCTACGTTCACTATTTCTTTCGGGTATCCCAAGTTTGGTCTGGTTACCGGCTGTGCGGCGGAACACACCGGGCCGATTCGCTTAGTGCCGATTTCGATTCCGGCACCTAAACTTACGCCGGAGTCGCTGATTACCGGGCTGGATATTGCCCGCATTCTGCCGGCGTTGCCGCACGAGTCGCATAAAAACAGCCGCGGCCGGATTGCGGTAATCGGCGGGCATCGGATTTATCAGGGGGCGCCGCAGTTGGCGGCATGGGCGGCATTGCGTTGCGGAGCCGGGCTGGTAATGATGGCGGTGGCCGATGGCGTTATGCCGCAACTCCCGCTGGCTATGGTGCTTAAGCCGATGGATAAAGATTTTTCCACAGCGGTGGAGCTGGTCAATTCGGCTGATACCGCCGTGGTGGGGCCGGGCTGGATTGGTGATTTCTCCGCTCGTCTGGGTGAAATTCTGGCCTGCCCCAAACCGTTGGTTTTAGATGCCGAAGCGTTGAATTTATTGGCCGCCAAGCCGGAGTTGCTGACCAAGCGGGCGAAGAACTGCACCACGGTATTAACGCCGCATCCGGGCGAAATACGGCGCTTGCAGGAGGCGTTTAACCTGAATCCGGCACTGCATCGTAACGAGCAGGCTCGGCAGTTGGCCGCCAGTACGAATGCGATTGTGGTGTTAAAAGGGGCCAAAACCGTGGTGGCGGCGCCGAACGGCGTACTGGCGATTAACAGCTCCGGCAATGCGGCGTTGTCCACGGCGGGCAGTGGCGATGTGTTGACCGGGGCGATAGCGGCGATGATTGGCAAACGCCCGGCGGCGGAACATTTTCAAGCGGTCTGTGCCGGAGTCTATCTGCACGGCCTCGCCGGTGAACTGCACCCCTACGCCCAGCGTTCGGTTATCGCCGACGACTTGCCGGAGTTGCTGGCGCAGGCGTTGCAATACATCACCCCGTTAGCCTGAACACTGTACCCGGAAAACGGGTTATTGTAACATCAAGAGCGGAGAAATTTTAGTTTTCTCCGCTTTTTTTCTTGACTCTAAAAAATAGTGTGATAATGTAAATTATTACGTTTAAAATTTTCAAAAAAACAGGGAAAAACGGTAAAAAATGAGTACAAAAATACCGCATAGTGAATATCCTCGTCCGCAGTTTGTCCGCCCGGAGTGGCTTTGCTTAAACGGTGAATGGCAGTTCACTTTTGACTTTGGTAAAAGCGGCATGGCGCGGCAGTTCTATAACGGGAAACATGAATTTGAAGGTGTGATAACCGTGCCGTTCTGCCCGGAAAGTCTTTTATCCGGCGTAAATTACACCGATTTTATTGAACAGATGTGGTATCGCCGCACCTTGAATATTCCGGAAAACTGGGATGCTAAGCGGATTTTACTGCACTTTGGCGGCGTGGATTACGAGGCGAATATTTTTATCGACGGCGAACATGTTGCCCGTCATGTCGGCGGCGCTTCATCTTTTGCGGTGGACATCACCAACTTTGTCGCTCCCGGCGGCGAACATGATTTGACTATTAGGGTTAATGATGATTTACGTTCCGGACTGCAGCCGTTCGGCAAACAGTGTAAATGGTTTCAATCCGGCGGCTGTTCCTATACCCGCACCACTGGAATTTATCAGTCGGTGTGGCTGGAGGCCGTGCCGAAATGTGCGTTGGAGCGGTGCCGGATTGTACCGGATTTTGACGGCGCCGGAGTCATATTTACCCCCGAATTTTCCGGCAATATGCCCGGTTCCAAGTGGCAAATCACTATTAAAACGCCCGAAAAAACCGTGGCTCAAGCCGTCTTTTTTGCCGAGTCCGGCGTGGCGCAACGCTTGAGCCTGCCCGATTTTAGAAGTTGGTCGCCGCTGGATCCGTTTTTATATGACGTTGAATATCAAATGTTTGATGCGGTAGGAAAATTGACGGATCAAGTAAGTTCGTATTTCGGTATGCGGAAAATTTCGCTTTACGGCAATAAAATTTTACTGAATAATCAGCCGATTTTTCTGCGGATGGTGTTAGACCAGGGCTTTTTCCCCGACGGTGTGTGGACGCCGCCGGATGATATGGAACGTAAAGCCGATATCGTCCGGTCGCAGTCATTAGGTTTTAACGCCGCTCGTCTGCACCAGAAAATTTTTGATGAACGCTTCCACTATTGGGCCGACCGTTTAGGGTATCTTACTTGGGCGGAGTTTCCCGACTGGGGCATGGGCTTCTGGCATAACGGCAAAGATACGCCGGCTAATTACAACTTGACGTTCCGGGACTATTTGGCCGAATGGTCAAATTTGGTGATGCGGGACTTGAATCACCCGTCAATTATCGGCTGGACGCCGTTTAATGAGACCAACGAGTATTTTGATTTTGCCGAACATAACCGCATTTTGGTCGATGTTTATAATTTAACCAAAATGCTGGACCCCACCCGTCCGGTGAACGACTCCAGCGGCTATGTACACGCCAAAACCGACGTGTGGACATTGCATGAGTATGGGCAGACGGCAGAGGAAATGACTGCTAAATTAAAAGATTTGGCCAGTCATAATTTCCCCGAACAAGCCCCGGCTTATCATAATCAGCCGGTGGTGGTGGATGAGTACGGCGGGATAAAATATTTACTGCCGGGCAGTAAGCCGTTTGCGGAAAACTCGTGGGGGTACAGTCAGGCGGACACACCGGAGGAAGTTTTAGCCCGGTTAAAGGAGTTGACCGACTGCTTAGTGGACGATCACCGGATTTCCGGCTACTGCTACACTCAGCTTACCGATGTGGAGCAGGAGGAAAACGGGTTGTACAGTTATCAGCGTATTTTAAAGTTTGAGCAAGCCAAACTCTTTGCCATCCTAAGCCGCAAACCATCATGGAGCGCCTTTTAGTCGGCCGGTTTCTTAAAAGTGTGAAGTTTAGTCGATAATGCAGAAATCCTCTTTTGTATTATCGACTAAATATATAATGGGGAAAACGGCTTGTAAATATAGCCAACACCAAAATAGCATTTGCGGGGGATTTTTTATC
>CAZEHZ010000053.1:0-15032 GCA_964512385.1 uncultured Victivallaceae bacterium
GGCCCAAAATTCATCAAGGCGTAAAAACAACGAAGATAAAAAATTCATCGGGTTTTTTATGCCGGAAAAGCGGTAAAGCGTCTTGACAAATCATTTTATTTATGCTATTTTCTATTTTGTAACGTTATAAAAACGCCAAAAAACCCATTGGAAGGGGCAATTATGGAAGTAGATAAGATAAAAGAGTATTTAAAGCAAACGTATCACTGCGGAACACTGGTTTATACTATTCCTAAATTAGCCGGAGTCTTTATTTGGGTAATGCTGGGCTTTCTGGTATTTAATATTTGTACTACTTTGCCGGCTCGGATGCTGCCGATTCAATTGGCGGATATTCATGCGTCGGACACCGCAAAAATGATTATTCTAACCACCATCGGCGGAGTGCTGAATATGACGGTCTGCCCGTATGTGGGGTTTGTCAGCGATCGCAAACGCAGTAAATGGGGGCGGCGAATACCTTATATTCTTTACTCGCTGCCGTTTATCTGCATCAGCTTGCTGCTGTTTGCATTTACCGACAAAATCGGGCCGTGGTTTTCTAATCTGGCGGCGCCGCTGATCGCCTCGTCTCCGGCGGTGATGACGGTGGCGGCCATCGCAATCGTCATGTTTATGTACCAGTTTTATTACATGTATGTGGGCAGTGTGATTTATTATCTGGCGAATGATATAATTCCCAAAGAGTTTTTCGGGCAGATTATGGCGGCCATAAATATTGCGGTAAATTTAGGCAATACGCTGTTTTTTGTGTTGATTTACGGCAATGCCAAAGAGTGGTATCGGGAGATTTTTGTGGTGGGAGCCATTGTTTACGGCGTGGGAACCTTGCTGATGTGTTTGTTTGTAAAAGAGGGGGAATATCCGCCGAATGAGGGCGAAAATTCACTGAAAGAATCCAGTAAAACGGTTATTGCGGTGTTTAAAAAGTGGCTGGACGGGTTGTTGATTTTTATTAAAGAGAGCTTTGCCAGCCGGATTTATGTTTTACGTTATTTATTAACCGTGTTGGGCGGCGTCGGCGGCGTGGCGTTTACCTACAGCTTCTTCCTGCGGCGGGAGTTGAATATCGATTTGGCGGCGATGGGGCAGACCGACGGCTATGCCGGATTGATAAATCTATGCGCATATTTCTTAGTGTTATTTGTTTTTGGCGTATTTGTCAGCCGTTGGCATCCGGTGCGGATTATAGTATATAATGTAATGTTTGGCTTTGTCGGCACGTTGGTGGGCTGTCGCTGGCTGTTAGGGACTTTAACGCCGAACACGTTTGTGATTACGTCATTAATTATTGCGGCGGCGGGAGTGCCGTTGGGAACGATAGTGGGGGTGGCGGGGTTGCCGTTTGAAATGTTGACGTTTCCGAAATCACGATTTGGGTCATTTTGTTCGATGCAGGCGTTGTTGCGCTCCACCAGTGTAACGATAGTGGGTTTGTTTTTTGCGAGCGGGTTGGATTTTATTCAGGGTTTTTATGAAGAAGGCAGTACCGTATATTATCGGTATACCATGCTGTGGCCGGTATTTCTGGGGGTGTTTCAAGTGATAGTGGGGATCTGCCTGTATCGGGAATGGAACCGTTTAGGGGGCTATAAAAACTACGCTTGCCCGGCGCCGTGGAGCAGCAGCGGCCAAGAGGCGTTGGAACAGCCGGAGTATCATGCGCCGAGTGTAAAATATTTAAAGCTGGCACTTTTCGGGTTTGACATTTTAATGGTTTTGACGTTGCTGTTGGCGTTATTCTGGACAATATGGTATTGGCGTTTAGGGCAGTTAGACGATGCGAAGCGTTACATTTGGTTATGTGTAACACTGTCCGGCGGGGGTTTGTTGTTATGGATTTGGATTAAAGGCGGGATAATGCGGGACATCAAGCGTTGTTTATCGGGGATATTGCCGCACAACGGGATACCGCATCACGGGATGTTGCTGCTGGTGTTGCCCTATTACATAGTAAACACCTTAACGACAATTTATTACATAATAGACTTGCCGACGGCGAACGGCACCTATTATCTGGCGTTATTTTGTTTTATCAACATAGTATTAGTAAGTGTGGTCTATATTCTAACCCGCATGGAGCGCAACATAGTAACCACCGTAGAGCCCTAACCGGGGCGTGGTTTTTACACGGTTTCTAATTCCATCTCACTCAACAAAAACGTTCCAACGCTTAACGGGCGGAGCGTGGTTTTTACACGGTTTCTAATTCCATCTCACTCAACAAAAACGCCCCAAGCTTGCGGGCCGGGGCGGAAGTTCATAATGGGGTGGTAGACCGGATTTGAACCGGCGACCTCCTGGGCCACAACCAGGCGCTCTAACCAACTGAGCTACAACCACCATATCTTACATCGCTTTACAATAGTCCATTATGAGAAAAAAGCAAATTGGGAATTGAAAAAAATGAAAAAATTCATTATGGCTAAAAATGAATGCAGTTCATAAATACGCTTATTAGTCCCAAATTACGATTCTATGTAGGTAATTTTGTGAAAATATGCGTTGACGGGTTGAAAAATATACAAAATTGTGCTATTGTTACCGTCTGTAAAAAAATTTTTTATAAACTTTAAATATCTTAAGGAGATCGAAAATGTCTAGAAAAGTAATTATCGCCGGTAACTGGAAGATGAACAAAACTGCCGCTGAAGGCAAAAAATTGGTTGAAGATTTAAAGCCGTTGGTAGCCGGGTTCTCCGCTGCCGATGTTGTTGTTTGCCCGCCGTTCACCTCTATCGCCGCCGTGGTTGAAGCCGCTAAGGGGTCTAATATTAAGGTTGGCGCGCAGAATATTCACTGGGAAAAGTCCGGCGCTTTCACCGGCGAAATTTCCGCCGATATGCTGCTGGAACTCGGCATTGATTATGTGATCATCGGCCACAGCGAACGCCGTCAGTACTTTGGCGAAACCGACTGCACCGTAAATAAGCGCGTAAAGGCTGCTTTGGCCGCCGGCTTAAAGGTTATGCTCTGCATCGGTGAAACTTTGGAAGAACGTGAAGGCAACCGCACCAAGGCCGTTCTGGATACACAGCTGGAAGGCGCATATGCCGATTTGACCGCCGCTCAGGTGGCCGATATCGTGGTGGCTTATGAACCGGTTTGGGCTATCGGTACCGGTAAGACCGCTACTCCGGATATGGCTGAGGAAACTCATGCCTGCATCCGGGCCAAGATTGCCGACTTATATAATAAGGAAGTTGCCGAAAATGTACGCATTCAGTACGGCGGCAGCATGAAGGCGGACAATGCGGAAGCGTTGGTAGGCCAGAAGGACATTGACGGCGGTCTGATTGGCGGAGCGGCGTTAAAGGCGGATAGTTTTGCGGCATTGATTGCCAATGCGATCAAAGGCGCATCCAACAAGTAATAAATTGCAATAACAAACCCATCCGAATCCGCGGCATGGCGCAGTAAAAAGTTTGTTTCGCCCCGCTTCGGCTAACGAGTCCGGCGGGGCGGCAGAAAAAGTTTTATGCGGCGGATAGAAGGCAAAAGCTAAGGAACTGAAAAATGAGTGGAATAGATATTCTGACCAACGTGATGTATGCGGCAGTAATTGTAGTGTCATTGCTGCTGATCTGTCTGGTATTGGTGCAACCGTCGAAATCCGGCGGTATGGGCGCAGCTTTCGGCGGTTTGGGGCAGTCGGTTTTCGGCGCACAAGCCGGTAGCCATCTGACAAAGTTAACGGTAATATTAACGACGATTTTTTTCGTATTGGCATTAGCGTTGGCATTTCTGGTGGGGCATAAGAGCAAACAGAACACCGAACTTTTAGACCAAAGCGTGGTGGCGGCGGCAGAGCAGGAGAGTAGTTCTGCGGCACTGGCGCAACCGGCGGCGGCAGAGGTGGGCGCAGCACTGGAAAATGCACCGGAATCGGCCAAATAGCACAAAAACAGAGCTAAAAACCGAAAAAATCTCATATATTTGTTGATTTGTGATGCTTTATAAGCGTTTTTTTCCTTGCAAAAATCAAATACAGTAGTATTATATTTTGCAAGAATGGATTGTCGGCTTTATTTAAAGTGGGCAAAAGATCGCTTGCAAATCGGCAAACGGCAAGAAAAAGTTAGTCCGTTTGTCTGGTTTTTGTAATTGGAAAAAAGCCGGAGAAAATTCTTTCGGCGGGGGCTTGGGCGGAAATGCCTTAAGCTCCAGACGGGTTGAACCGGGTAATACCGGCTTGGCGGCGATGAATTGATGTAAATCTATAACATAAAGATTTTGAAATGGCTAAGGAAAACACAATACTGGCAATTGACGTTGGCGGAAGCGGCCTGAAAATGGCGGAGTTTACGATTCCGCTTTCCGGCGGCGGGATGATACTTAACAGTTACGCAATAGAAGAGTATGGCGATGAATTTGCACAGGGCGAATTTTTGGACGGTTTTGCCGTAACCTACCGCCGTATGCTTGCCGAGCATAATTTTACCGCAAAACAGGTTCGCCTCTCAATTTCGGGCCAAGCCGCATTTTCACGTTTGAGCAAGTTGCCGCCGTTGGCGGGGCAGCGTGAACAGCTGGCCAGAATTATTGAATTTGAAGCACGCCAGACCGTTCCTTATCCGATGGACGAAGTTGCGTGGGCATATCAGTTGATTCGTCACTCCGGCGATGCCAGCGTGGATATCGACGAAGCGGCCGACAGTAATGACGAACTTGAAGCGTTGTATGTGGCGGTAAAGGCCGATTTGCTTTCTCAAATTACCGATGTGGTGCAGGATTCCGGTAAAGATATTCTTTCGATCGAAGTTGCGTCCACGGCGGAATTCAATGCCGCTAAAGCCAATCAGCTGGGCGAAAACGGCTGTGATATGATTTTGGATATCGGCGGGCGCAGTTCCAGCTTGGTATTCGTGGAACGCGGGCGTATTTTTGTGCGCTCAATTCCAATTGCCGGCGATGCAATTACTCAGCAGATCGCCAAAGAGTTCAATATCAGTTTTGCCGACGCCGAAGAACTCAAACGCCGGCAGTGCTTTGTGGCGCTGGGCGGTGCGTATGAAGACCCGGATTCTCAAGTGGCGGCCACTATTTCTAAAATTGCCCGTAACGTAATGACCCGTTTGCATGGTGAAGTGAGCCGCTCTATCAATTTATGGCGGTCGCAGTATTCCGGCAGTAAGCCGGAACGCTTGTTCCTGTGCGGCGGCAGTTCCATTATTCCTTATACTCCGCACTTTTTCTGTGAAAAGTTGCGCGTGCCGGTGGAATATTTAAACGTGTTCCCGGTGGTGCAGATTGCCGACGGCGTGGATAAAGACGCATTAAAAGATGTGGCGCAGTTATTTGCCCCGTTAATCGGGTTGGGGCTGCGGCATGCGGTAAGCTGCCCGGTGCAGATCTCTTTGATGTCGCAGTCGATTCTGCGGGACGAAGCGTTGCGGCGGCGTAAACCGTTCTTCTACGCCAGTGCGATTTCCGCAATTTTCTGTATCGGATTGTTGCTGTTCGGGCTGAAGCAGCGTACCAATTATGACGAAAAGTTATATCAGCAGAGCGAAGGAGCATATCAGCGGGTGAAGGCTCAGGCGGATAAAGTGGCCTCGGCTAAAAGTTCGTTGGATGCCGCCATCGGCAACTATGATACCGCTTTGAGCTTGATTGACAAGCGGGATCGCTGGAATAAGTTGATGAAGGAACTGCAGAATATAATGCCGGAAACCATGTGGATTACCTATTTAGAACCCTATGGCGCCGATATTGACACGCTGGAAGGTTCCAACAGCGGCGGTCGAGCCGGCGGCGGTATGGGTATGCCGGACCCGATGATGATGATGATGATGATGGGTGGCGGCGGCGGAATGGGCGGCGGCATGGCCGGCGGTAGTCAAGGCGGCATGTCGGTGGACAATAGTAAAATCCGTAAGGTGGAAAGCGTGGAATGGGTTGTGATTGAAGGTCATGCCTTGACGCTGGCCGACGGTATTCCGCCGGAAACGGTTTTCCAGAATAATATTCGTACCCGGTCTACGGAAGATGATGCCGTATTTGCCGGCGGAGATGAAGAGTCTTACATCGGCGAATATAATCAGGGAACGGACGGGAGTATGAATATTTCATCATTCCGTATTCGATTGCGCCTTAAAGAAGCCATGGAACAGCAGTAATTGCGGAGATTGAGACATGAAAAGATTTATAAAAAAACATATCGGTTTTGTGATAACCATCGGGATCTCGGCAATTATCGTGCTGGTGCTGCTGGTGTTTGTGCTGATGCAGAACACTAAGATGCGTGAAGCCGCCGATAAGCTGAAAAACCAGAAGAACGCAATTGAGCGTTTAAATTCGGCCAAGCCGTCGCCGGCCAAGGAAAACGTGGAGTCGTTAACGGCGGACACCGAAAAATATTTGGCGAAATTAGACAGTTTACACCGTCTTTTCGGGCGGCCTTACGAACGTGCGCTGGATAAATTCTGCGAAAGTTTGAATATATCCACTATGGATTTCCGCAATATGTTCCGGACATATTGGGAAGACGGTATCGGCAAGAACCAGCGCGGCGAACAGATTTATGCCTTGTTTGTGGAAAGCAACGGTATTGCGCCGGACGCTGAGCCGGAAATGGTGGAAAACGAAAACGGCGAAATGGTGGAAGTGCCGGTTAAGCCGTTATGGAACAAAGAACAGTGGAATACCGCCATGAATGCGTTTGTGGAAGAAGCCCAGAAGTATACATTGGAAGAGATCGGCGATTCGGAATCCGCATCGGCGAAAGAGTTGCTGATGGCGTCGCTTGGGGTGCCACGGGCGTTTGGCGGGAATGAAGCTCGCTGCAAGGCGTATATTTCGGCGGTAAAAGCCAATTTGATTAAACGCTTTGCCGAAGGCGGCGTGGGGCTGAGTAATGACGCCCAGAGCTTCGGTTTTGCGGTTGGTGCGATGGAGCCGTCTAAAGACCAGTTGATTCCGTTGGGTAAGGTGTGGGATATCATTGCCGACCTGGGCAGCCGGGTGGCCAGCAGTGATGTGGACAGTCTGGAATCGTTTTCGGTGGACAGTCTGGAAGGCACTGAAGGCGACGGCGGGTTCCGCTTGTATCGCTTCCAGATCGAAGTCTCCGGGACTCAGGCGCAGATTCGCCAGTTGACCGAAGTGCTGGCCGATGCTTATAAAGACAGCCGGGTGTACATTGTGCGCCGGATGTCGCTGATGAAGAACTTTGATGCGGCGCAGATTTTGGTGTACGAACATTTGAACCGTAACACCGCCGGTACAATTACGGCAGTGCCGGGAACGGCTATGATTGGCGGCGGCGCAATGCGCGGGCAGACCAGCGGTCGTCCGTCGGCTTTAACGAGTCGTTCCGGGAATATTGAAAACGTGAACATGACCACCAGTTTCAGCGAAGGCAAAACTTTTGTGGAAGACATGTTGTCGATATCTGAAGAAGAAGAAAAGATGTTGCCAAGTTTGCGTAAGAACTACGGCCGGCCGGTAATCGGGGTGGGGCAGCGTTGTACTGCGTCGATCCTGGTGGATTATGCTGTATATGTAACCGACGAGTTAGAGACGAGATAAAGGAGGCTCACCTTGAATATAATTAAAAAACATTATGAAAAGATTTTGCTGGCCGTGCTGCTGGTGGTCTTTGTAATATTGCTGGTATATCTGTTGCAGATTACCAGGGATGCCAACAACATTGGCGAAGACGATCTGAAGATTAAAGCGCCGGTGGCGGATTATGAACCGGTGAATTTCCGGGAAGAACGGTTTTATCTGGATAAAGTTTTTGCGCCCAAAATTGCCTGGGTAGCCAGTGAAACCAGAGTGGGCGGCCGTGATCCGGAGATGGTGGAGGTTAGCGATTTAATGGTGCCGGTGCGTGCGGCAAAATGTCCGTCCTGCGAGCGTTTTATCCCGTTGTTCCGCTTTACGGTGAACGGGGTTTGCCCGACTTGCGGAGTGGCGTTGTCGATGCCGGCCAAGAGTTTTTCGGATGATGCCGACTTCGGCAGTCGCCCGTCTGACCTGGACGGTGACGGTTTGCCGAACATTCTTGAAGACCAGTATGATTTCCTGTCTTCCCAGAACCCCAATGACGCCCGTTCCGATAAAGACAATGACGGTTTCAGCAACTTGTATGAATATATGTGCGGAACCAAATTGGATGACGGTAAAGATCATCCGCCGTTGACGGACTTGCTGTATATTGAAAATGCCCGTCCGCCGCAGTTTGGCGGAACGTTGGAAGAGGCCGATGCCGCTACCGGTAAGGCTAAGATTCTGCTGGCTGGCGCCAAACGCCCGCGCGATATCAGCAAGGGGAATAGTTTTTCCGCCGATAAACGCAGTTACACCTTACTTGATGTGGTAGACAGCAACACGATACGACTCAAACTGAACAATAACGATCGTGAATTTTTGGTTAAAAAGGGCAATCCGGCGGATTTGCCGGTGGAAATTATTACCATAATGAACCTTGGTACCAACCGCACGTTTGAAGTGGGAGTAGGTGCAAATGTCGACGTCGGCAACAGTGTTACCGGTAAGGAACGCTGGAAGGTGGTTGCACTTGACATGGTTAAGGGAACGGCAACGCTGGATGACGGCGATGGTAAAACTTATGTAATCGGCACTGAGGCGAAAATTCCGCCGCGGGCAAGATTGAAGTGATGCAACGAACAGATTTGTCTTAAACAATTAAAATAAGGTAAGAAAGCATGAAAGGATTGGGAATCACAAAGTTTCCGAATCGGTTCTGTTCTTTATGGCTGGCCTGTCAGATGACAGTGCTTTTCGGCATGATAGTATCTGCTGAAGAGAGACCAATAGATGCCGCTGAACAGATTAAGACAGAGCGCGAATCTCAGATTATGGAGGCCACTAAGGCGGGCAGTGATGCTTTAGCTTTGGCCGACGCCGGCAAATTTGCCGATGCCGGAGTAGTATATACTCGGGCGATGGCAATGCTGGAAGGGCTCCCCGGAGAAGCGGCTCAGCAGGAAAAAACCCGTTTGGAAATGGCGTACAGCGCAATGAAGGTTCAATGGGCTGCCTCAATTATGGCAAGCGCTCAGAAACAGTATGATGAAGGGGATTATGCTTCTGCGGCAAAAACTTCTTCGGATGCATTGTTTGTGGACGAAGCTAAAATTGATGAAATCAACAACTTCATAGCCCGTTGTCAGGCACGAATGAATGCCGAACAGTTTGCTAATGATACGGCGATTACCACGGTATACCCGAATGTGCTTTCTGATGAAGAACAGATTAATTTATTGTTCCGTCAGGCTGCCGTGCTGGAACGTGCGCATCGTTACAGCGATGCCCAGCGTAAACTGGAACAGGTGTTTTTGATTGATCCGCTGAATGCGGAGGCAAATACTCGTTTGCGCAAGATTTATATTAAATTATATGGCGCGGCTAAAGAGCAGGCCAGAGGAGTGCGCTACGGTATCAGTGCGGAAGCCAGCTGGGTATATGTACCGCAGGTGGTGGCTAATCGAGTGGCCAAAGACCAGCAGGTGGCTCCATCGGAACATATCGCCAACAGCGATTTGTACCGGTCTTTGGAAAATATTCGCGTTACGGCGGAATATGATGAAGTGGATATATTTGAAGTAATCAGCGAACAGAATCGTAATTTACTGCGTGAAGCGCCGGAATTGAACGCATCTATCGTTACGCAGTTTACTCAACAGGTTGGCGATAATTTGCCGAAAATCAGCTTAAGATTGAATAACGTGCCGATGATTGACTTGTTGCGTTATTTGTGCATGCAGACTGATTTGAAGATGCGGGTGGATGAAAACGCCGTAGTGCTGGGTTTCAGCAGTATGGATGACCTTTCTACTCGTCGTTTTCCGATCAGCGCTGATTTGATTCATGATATTGCGGAAAGTCCGAATCCGTACTACCACTTGGGCAACGTAATTGCGGCCGGCGAAGAACGCAGTTCCGGCGGCGGCATGGGCGGCGGCGGTTCCAGCGTTTCGGTTGGTACCACCGGCAGCATGGGCGGTGCTATGGGCGGCGGCATGGGAGCCATGGGCGGCATGGGCGGCATGGGCGGCATGGGCGGTGCTATGGGCGGCGGCATGGGCGCCATGGGCGGGGGTATGCCCGGCATGCCCGGTATGGGCGGTGCTATGGGCGGTGCTAATTCCATGACTTCGGAGTCCGGCCGTATGAGCATGGGGGCGGACGAAGCCTCCAGCAGTATGAATACCGAAATGGTCGGTGGAGCCAGCAATGGTTTAACCGCATTAGGCTTGGATATGGCTACTCTGGGTATGGATATTGATGACAGCGGCGACTCTGACCGGACGAAATTGGGCGGTTTGGGTTCTTCGACACCGGCGGTAACCAGTTCCTCTTTAAAAGCGTATTTTGAAAACCGCGGGATTAAGTTCCCGGGGAGCGCCACGATTACCTATAATCGCCGTAAAGGTGAAATTCTGGTAACCAATACGGTGGAAAATCTGCGCAAGCTGGAAGATTTGTTACAGCAGTTGGATGAAATTCGTTCTCCGTTGGTATCAATTGAAGCCAAGATTATCGAATTGTCGGAAAAAGACATTCAGGAATTGGGCTTTGACTGGTACTTTAATGTACGTGCTACTACGACCGAAGATACTAACTGGTGGATTCCCTCCAACCAACAGCCGTTGCGTCATTATTCCAACGGCGGGGCGAACTCTTCAGATCCGACCGATAATAACTATCGGGTAGTAAATAACCTGAAGATTTTCCCGAATTTCGGGGAATCACTGTTCGGTAAAGACGGCGATGTGAATATGTCGCTCACGGTTAATGCGATTGCCAATAACTCCTGCACCGAAGTATTGTCCAGCCCGCGGTTAACTACCACCAGCGGCGATATGGCGTTGATTAAGATGGTTGAAACCCGTTACTTCCCGGAATCATGGGATGAACCGGAAGTTGAAATCGACGGCGATACCGTAGAATTCACTACTCCGGTACCGGAGTTCGACGATGGTAATGAAATCGGGGTGGTATTTGCCTGCCGGCCGATTGTAAACCCGGACAATTACACGATTTCGTTGTATATCTATCCGCAGGTAACAGCATATTTGGGGCATGAAAACTCCAACTATCCGGTTAAGCTGGAAGCCGGCTTTATTATGGGACAAACCACTACTGAAGAAGGCGGCACTACTGAAGAAGGCGGTACTACTGAAGAAGGCGGCACTGGCGGGACCACTACTACCACCACTACTACTGCGGTGAAAGTGCCGACTTACAGTACCACGGTAAATATGTGGATGCCGGAAATTGCCGTGCGCGAAATTGAAGTAAACGTTCAGGTTTATGACGGCGCAACGGTAGTGCTTGGCGGTATGGTGGAACAATATAATAATCAGCGTGATGACCGCTGGCCGATTATCGGTCAGATTCCGGTGGTGGGGCGTTTGTTCTCCAGCCAGATGACAGAGTCTGAAAAGCGTAATCTGTTGATTTTTGTAACCGCCCGCTTGATTAACAGCGACGGGACCCCGTGGAGAAGCCGTGAACAGTTTGGTGTTCCGGAATTCATTTGGTAATAAATAACACTGCCGGAGGCAAAGATGTTTTTGAAAATAAGTAAAAGGTATTTGGCTGCGTCTGTAATGACTTGCTGCTCTGCCGTACTTTTCGCTCAAACCGAGGTTTCAAGCCAGGTGCGTCGCGATATTTCGGTACAGGAAGTTATAGAGGACAGCCGTTATGAAAAGGCGGAAAACTTCGCCAAAACGGCCGGAGTGGATTTCACCGAAGCCAAATATATGTCTGCCATTGAAAATTATATGCAGGCATGGAAGCAGTATGAAGCAATCGGGCAGACCAGTTTTCTGGATGGCAAAATTAAGAATTGTCAGGCGCAGATTGCAGAGAGCTATCGCTTAATGGCTAAGGATTTAGCGGTGGAAGCCGAAAAGATGTCCGAAGCTAAAAATTATGACCAGGCGATCGAATATGCCCGTCAAGCCGGGGAGATGGTTCCGGCTATGAAGGCGGATATGGATAAGGCGATTGCCCGCTACGAAGCGGAAAAGAAAGCGATTATCTATCGTAATCAGGTAACTGATAAGAAAGTAGTTCCGAATCAGGCGCAAGTTGATGCCAATATTGAACGCTTGCTGGCACAGGCCAAAGCGTTATATCGTAACAACCGCATTGTGGATGCAAAAACTAAGTACAATGAAGTTATTACGCTGGATCAAACCAACACCAATGCGTTGCGCGGCGTTACCGCTTGTAATATTGAACTGTTAAAAGCCGGTGATGTGCGTGCCAATACAATGGCGGAACGCATGGCGGTGGAAGCAGCTTATGGCAACACGTTGCCGATTCGTAAATTAGGTGATGCTCACAGCAAGGCGTTTAATGCCGGTGCTCCGATTGCTAAAACTATTTCGTCAAGCGGCGATTTGCAGAAGCGGTTGGGGAACATAAAATTGGATGAAATCACTATCTCCGGCGATCAGTTGCCGGAAGCAATAGATATGATTATGGAAAGCGCCCGTAATAGCGATCCGTCCGGTGAAGGCGTTAATATCGTGGTAATCTGGCCGAAAGGCGTGTATGTGGATAATGACGGGGTGCCGGTTCAGGGTGCCGTACAGAATCCCGCACAGACCGGCGGCGCTAATGCGGCGGCTCAGCCCGGCGGCATGGATCCGATGATGATGATGATGATGGGCGGCGGAATGCCCGGTATGCCGGGAATGCCCGGAATGCCCGGTATGCCCGGTGCTCCGACGGCGAATGCCGGTGCCGGTTTCGGCATGACTGACGCCGGTGCGGATTTTGATCCGGAAGCCAATAAATATCCGCGTATTGCACTCAGCTTAAGCAATATTTCGCTGGAAGATGTTATTATGCGGGTTTGCCGGCAGGCCAATTTGAAATACAAAGTGGATAATAATGCAATCGTTATTGCCCCGAACTTTGTGCCGATTGGCGATATGGAAATTAAATTGTTCCCGTTAAAGCGTGAAGCATTATTGTCCACCGACTTTAACAATCCTTATCAGTTGATGGTGTTCTTTGCCAGCCACGGGATTTTGTTCCCGTACGGTTCCAGCGTGGTTTACGATTGGCGTAACAGCCGCTTGATTGTAAACAATACGGCGGAAAACTTGAAGAAGATGGAAGAACTTATTCAAACTCAGTTGAACGTGAAAGACGTTCAAGTGCAGATTCAGGCGAAGTTTGTTGAAGTTTCTCAAAACGATATTAACGAACTTGGCTTCCAGTATCTGGTGGCAAATAATCCGACTAATACCAACGGAACGTTGTCTTTGGATAAGAATGATCCTACCATGAGTTATTTGAACAACGGCAGCGATCGTCTGGTAACTTATAACTATAAAGATGATAACGGATTTGATTTTCAGGCATCCGTGTTTGCTTTGGACTGGTCTGATTCGCAGGATGTATTGTTTGCCCCGCGGGTAACTACATTGAACGGCGAAACCGCTACGATTAAAATGATTCGCCGGGTATACTTCCCGGATGATTGGGATGAATCTCAGCAGAGTACCACCACCAGCTCTTTGGGCGGGTTGCCGATGTACTCCTATGTGGGGCCGATTCCGAGTTTTGACAGCGATCCGACTGAAATCGGTATCCAGATGATGGTTAAGCCGGAAGTCGATTTGGCTCGCCGCACGATTACCTTGCGTATGACGCCGTCGGTACGGCAGTTTGTTGGCTGGGATGAGTTTACCTATGTGTTGACCGGTACGGCCTTCCCGCCGGACGCCAACGGCAACTATCCGGTGGAAATTATTCGTGAACCGATTTTCTCGGATCGCGTAATCGACACCTTGGTAACGGCTCGCGATGGTGAAACCATTGTGTTGGGCGGTATCATTCGAGACGAAACTGTAGTTAGTGAAGATAAGATTCCGTTGCTTGGCGATGTGCCGCTTTTGGGGCGCTTCTTCCGCAGTAATTACGAAACCTCCAAGAAGGTCAACTTGTTGATTTTCATGACTTGTACTTTGGTTAAT
The DNA here is from genome assembly GCA_964512385.1 of uncultured Victivallaceae bacterium. Lineage (GTDB taxonomy): Bacteria > Verrucomicrobiota > Lentisphaeria > Victivallales > Victivallaceae > CALXXL01. The sequence goes on from CAZEHZ010000053.1 coordinate 13,971, forward strand.
CCGGACGGTTCGCCGTTCTTCCCGGATTCCATTGCCGCGGAAGGCCGTAACGGTTTGCCGCGTATTACTGAAGCAATATAATTCAAAAAAAGCTCTGCGCTCTGCAATTCGCAGAGCTTTTTTTTTGCCTGTAAAAGAGGCGAATTCCGAGACTTGCGCTTGCTGGGTGTTCAGTCGTTTACGGGAGAGTACACACCATTGTTCCCGCCTTGGCAAAACTCCCCTTTTGTATTATCGGCTGCTTTAGCGTATAAATTTCCGTATGAAGTATATTTGAGTGGTTGCAATATGCAAATAACAAGGTTATAGTAAATCAAGGGCGTAACCTATTATTTAGGAAAAAGTGGTCCAAGCTATAGGGGAAGGTGCAACAAAAATATCAGTGATTTCTCCAATACCGTGTAATGGAGCAGAGGATATAATTGCTCATTTACGCACTAAACCATCGACAAAATATAAAAGCAGTCCGGCCTTGTGGAGTATCTGCACAAATAGAATTATGGAGTAGCAGGTTATGGTAGGGATACGAAAAATTAAAATGATAATATGCGGATTTATTGGTTTAACCTCAATAGCAATTATTACGGTATATTTTATTGCCGTGTCCCAGTTAGTTAATAGTGCTGCCAACTTAGGCTTATATGACCTTGGGGAAAGATTGATTGAATTTTCGCCACAATATGTACATTATTTATGGGCAAAAAAATGGTTAAATGATGATAATTTAACTGAATTTGGTCAGCAGGCGGCAGTGTTATATGGCGTCGGGCATGCACAATGGGATGATTTATATAGCCCCAGTCTTAATAAACTTTTATTGCCAAAATTAAAATCGGATAACATTGAATTGGTGAATACCGCCTTGGTGATATTTTATCGTAAAAACCTAATACCATCGGCAGAGGTGATTGATGAATTATATTCATTAGCAAGTAAATACAAAAAGAGTTATAGTGTTGATGAGCGAATTTGTCAGCCAACATCTTCGCAGTTCTTTGTATATCAAAAAACGTTGCTGCTATTATTGCATTATGAATATAATAATCCTAAAATAAAAACAAT
>CAZEHZ010000054.1:0-9666 GCA_964512385.1 uncultured Victivallaceae bacterium
AGCTAAAAAGTCAACGGCAGAAAAAAAATTAAATCCACTTTTTATTATAATGACAGAATAATATAGACGGCTAAAGCATTTTACCACTATTTTTTTATGCTCTTGACTCTGTAAAGTTTAATGATATATTATAGCGAATGAAAAAACTTGGTATAAAAAGGTGGAAAATATATGACGGCAAACTGGGAACAACTTTTATCATTTCATCGGCTGGGCAGAGCATCACGTGATTTGGTTACGCCGGGCAGATCGCCGTTTCAGCAGGACTTTGACCGGGTGGTATTCTCGGCGGCTTTTCGTCGTCTGCAGGATAAAGCGCAGGTGTTCCCGCTGGCGGATAACGACTATGTGCGGACGCGCTTGACGCATTCGCTGGAGTGCGCCAGCATCGGGCGGAGTCTGGGCGGGATTGCCGGTACTTATATCTGTCAGAAATACGCTCCGCCGGGAATTGTGGCGGACGATATCGGGGCGATTGTGGCGGCGGCAACCTTGGCGCATGACATCGGCAATCCGCCGCTGGGTCATTCGGGGGAGGAGGCGGTCAGATACTGGTTTTTAAACTCGCCGGTGGCCAAACATCTGGCGGAGAGACTGTCGGCCGAAGAGCGTTCGGACTTTGAATGGTACGAAGGCAATGCCCAGGGATTCAGAGTGTTGTCCCGGTTGGAACAGCCTTATCATAAAGGCGGTATGCAGCTTACGGCGGCTACGCTGGCGGCGTTGTGCAAATACCCCTGCCCCTCCTCTAAACGAGGATTTTTACCGGGGAGCGAAGGCAAAAAATTCAACTTTTTCCGAGAGGATATCGAACTTTTCCGGGAGGTCGCCACAGCCACCGGCATGATTCCGGCCGGCGAAGACGTCTGGCACCGGCACCCGCTGGCACATTTGGTGGAGGCCGCCGACGATATCACTTATCTGGTGGTGGACTTTGAGGATGCCCATAAGGTTAATGTGTTGTCTTACAGCGAGATAGAGTCATTATTTCTGCCGGTTATCAGCGACGGTCTGGCGGAACGCACCGTCCGCAGTATTCCGGATAAACAGCAGAAAGTGGAGTTTTTACGGGGCAAAATGCTGGGGGTTTTAGTGCGGCAGTGCAGCCGGGTGTTTCAGGAGTATCATCACGACATTTTGAACGGCACGTTAAATACGCCGATTTCGGAACTGATTGAGGCCGCTCCGATTATGAAGCAGATTAAGGCGAAAAGTCAGGAAAAGATTTATAATATTCAGCGGGCGGTGGAGATTCAATGTGCCGGGTTTGAGCTTACCGGCGGCTTGCTGGATTCATTTATGACGGCGGTGGCGGAGTCGGCCAACGAGGTGCGGGGCGGCAAAACGGCCTCGTACCGCAGTAAAAAATTATTGCATCTGTTGCCGAACCGTTATTATAATTTGAGCGACCCGGAATTTTGCCGGAATACCTATCGCCAAATGCTGTCGGTGGTGGATTTCATCACCGGCATGACGGATACGCACGCTTTAACGCTATATAGAAAAATCAAAGGGATCTCTTTGCCCGGAATGATGCAGGTGTAAAATGCCGGAACTGCCGGAAGTGGAAACAATTAGAACCGCCTTGGCGCAGTGCGTGGTGGGGCAGGAAATTACTCAGGTAGAGGTATTTTCTCCTGCCATGCGCACCAGTTTACTGCCGCTTAAAACGGCGGAATTAGCCGGAAAAACCATTACCGCCGTGCGTCGGCGGGGGCGTTATTTATTGGTGGATTTAAGCGATAACCGGGTGCTGGTGATGCACTTCGGCATGTCCGGCGTATTGCGTTTAGAGCCGGCCAGCGTGCCGAAGCGTAAGCATGAACATTTGTTTTTTCATCTGTCCAGCGGCGAGATTATGCGTTTTGAGTGTACCCGGCGCTTCAGTTCCTGCGAGGTCTGGCCGCTGAAAAAAGGTACGCAAGTACCGGAAAATCTGGCGGACTTAGGGCCGGAGCCTTTAAGTAATGAGTTCAGCGGCAAGTATTTATACGAGAAGTCCAGAAAGAAAAAAGGTTGTGTAAAGAATTTTATTATGGACAATCTGGTGGTGGTGGGAGTGGGGAACATTTATGCGGCGGAGTCGCTGTTTGCCGCTAAAGTCTCGCCGTTGCGTCCGGCCGGAGAACTCACCTTGGCGGAGGCCGAGAGCTTGGTAACGGCGATTAAGGCCGTGCTGAAACAGGCAATTGCGGCCGGCGGCACCACGATTCACGACTATCGGCATGTGGACGGCAGCGAAGGTAAGTTTGTTCAGCAGTTAAAGATGTACGGGCGGGAAAACGAGCCCTGCATAATTTGCGGTACGCCGATTGCGCAGGTGCGTCTGGGCGGCCGGTCAAGCTGTTATTGCCCGAAATGTCAGAAATGATTGATTTAAAAGAGTATCCATATTGGCCGGCGCCGATGGAGGGCGTTATGCACCCGGCGTTGGTGCTGGCGTGCAATGCGTTGAAGTTGGTAAATATTTGGTTGACGCCGTTTCTGCGGCTGACGTCGGCCGTGCCGAAAACGGCAAAATTGCGGGATTTTATTGCGCCGTTTAAGACTGGCGATGTGCCGGTGGTGGTGCAGTTAATGGGGGTGGATGCGGCGGTAATGAGTGATTGTGCCGCCGAATTTATGGCGTTGGGGGCGGCTGGAATCAATGTAAATTGCGCCTGCCCCAGCAATCAGGTGGTGCGGCACGGGGCCGGGGGCGGCGCCTTGCGGAATCCGGCCGGAATTACGGCGTTGCTGGAAACGATGCAGAAAGCTCTGCCGGGCGTGTCGCTCAGCGTAAAGTTGCGAACCGGATTTGACGAATGCGATATGGCGTGGTATAGTGAGTTGGCGGCATTGCATTTGTCTGGAGTTTTTTTACATTTCCGTACCGTAAAGGAGCAGTATAAACCGTTGGATTGGCAGGTGGCGTTACAGCGTTTTGCCGCCGCCCAAGCCGGATTACGGCAGACGTTTCTGGTGGCGAACGGCGACATCGGTTCGGCGGCGCAACTGGCGGATTTGCGGAAAATCCATGCCGGAATCGGCGTAATGATTGGGCGGAACTGGTTTAAAGACCCGTATATTTTCCGTCGGCTGACGGCTAAGGATAACAGCGTATCACCCGGTGCAGAAGCCGGGCGGAAAAGGTGGTTTGAACAGGTGATAAAACAGGCAAAATTTGACGAATCCTTACCGTTCAATAATGGAAAAGCGATTGAACTGGCCACACTGATGTGGGGAAAGCCAAATCATGTATTAACAAAGTTGACGGGGGCGGGCAAAAACGAATGGCGGAATTTGACGGAGTAAAATAAGCTCATTTTTTAAAATGACGGAAATTTGACGGATAAAAAATAAATTTGACGGATAAAACGACGGAACAAAGTGGAGAACCCAAAAATGAAAAAAATAATTGACGGATTTAAAACAACCTTTAACACCTCCCCCACCGCCTGCGGCGTTGCCCCCGGCCGCTTGGAAATCTTAGGCAACCATACCGATTATAACGAGGGTTTTGTACTAAGTTGCGCCGTTACTCAGCATACCCGGATTGCGTTGAAGCCGGTTTCCGGCAGTAAGTGCCGCTTGATGGATTTGCGGGATGGCAGCCACGCCGAATTTGATTTGAATGACATTGCCGTGGCCAAGCCGCGGGATTGGAGCAACTATATAAAAGGCTTAATTGTGGAATTGGCTAAACGGGGCATAAAAGTAGGCGCATTTGACGCCGCCATTTTAAGTAATGTGCCGTTATCCGCCGGCATGAGCAGTTCCGCCGCGTTGGAAATGGCCGCGGCGATGGCGCTTGAACAGGCGTTCGATATTAAGTTAAGCAAGCCGGATTGGGCCAGAGTCGGGCAGGGGGTGGAGAATAATTATATGCATTTAAAAACCGGCCTGCTGGACCAGTTCAGTTCGCTGTACGGTAAAAAAGACTCGATGATTTTGTCCGATTTCCGCACGGTGAAGGTGCTGGAAACCGTGCCGATGCCGGCAGGATTTTCGTTTGTGGTGGCGAATTCCATGGTAAAACATAATCTGGTGGATTCAGAATACAACTCCCGGCGGCTGGATTGCGAACAGGCGGCGGCTAAACTGGCCGTGCTGTTGCCCGGCATCAAAACGTTGCGGGATGTTACCATGCAGGAACTGGAGGACCACCAAAGCGATTTGACCGAACGTGAATACCGCCGGGCCAAACATGTGGTGGGCGAATGCCAGCGGGTAAAATCGGCAATTACGGCGTTAAAGCGTAACGACATCGGTGATTTTGGCGCCTTGCTGTTTGCGTCGCACGCCAGCAGCCGGTATAATTTTGAGAACAGCTCGCCGGAGCTGGATATTCTGGTGGATTTTGCCGAAGCCAGTCCGTTGTGCATTGGTGCCAGACTCTCCGGCGGCGGTTTTGGCGGCATCACCATTCATCTGGTGGCGCAGAATGATGTGCCGGAATATTGCGAAAAATTACGGATAGACTTCCAGAAAAAAGTTCAGCAGAACCCGCAGATTATCGTGTGCAATATTGGTGACGGAGCGCACGGCGAGCTACTGAAATGAGAAAATTTAAACCGTTTTTAATGCTGTTTTTGGTGGTTTTTGCCCTATTTTTAGCGATTTTTGACCTTTCGGCACAAGATGTTGAATGGCAGGAGTTTCCGTCTAAAAGCATGGTTTTTTCCTCCAGTTTGGTCAATATGACGGCGGATAAACCGTTAACCGTGCTGGCCGCCCCCGCCCGCTTTAAGGTGCTGGGGCAGGAGCCGAGCTATATCACCCGGCATCCGTTAATGAAACAGGAGTCGTTTTATATAGTTGAACTTCCTGACGGTAAAGGCTTTATACCGTCGGTTTCCGTGTTGGACACGGCATTTGAAGCCCCCACCGGCACCCCTCCGGAAGGGGCGAAAAGTTTGCGTTTGGTTGCCGGATTACTGTTGTTTGGCTGTGGTATTTTCTACTATAAAAAGTGGAAATCCGGGCATTTAAAGTTAGATTCCGGCGTTGGATTATGGGGTTTGGCGGGATTATTGGCGCTTTTTCGGGTGTTTTTCTGCTTGACATTTTTAGGGCAAGTCGGCAATTTTTACTGCGCTCCCGCCGACGACCCCGGATATTATGAGACCGCCATCGGCATGTTAAACGGCTCCACCGCCGGCAAATGGTCTTTTACCATTGGGTTGGGGTTATGGTATATGCCGTTTATAAAGTATTTAGATGCAACTACATACTACGATATTGCCCCGGCGTTCAGCTATTTTTCCGGGTTGGTGATTGCGCCGTTAACTTTAAGTTTAACGTTTTTGCTGTTTAACAAACTGGCGCCCCGGCGAATTGGGGCGGCGTTGCTGGCGGCGGTGGCGCTGGCGTTACTGCCGTTTATTTATCATTGGTTGCCGGACAAGGCGAATAATACAATTTCATTTTTTGGCATGCCGGATGCCGGCGGTACGTTCTTTAATTATAACTCCATGATTTTCAGCGGGTTTAATACGATGAGCGATACGCCGTGCATGTTTATGATTATTTTAACGCTCTATCTGGCGGCGGCGTTGCCACGGCGGTGGTATGCGCCGATATTCATCGGGTCGGCGTTGGGCATGGCGGTATTATTACGCTTAAACGCCATATATTTTGCTCCGGCGGCGGCGTTGATTTATTTGTGGCGGCAGAAAAAACCGTGGTCTGCGGCGAACATAGCGGGTTATCTGGCCGGCGCAATAACGGCAATTTTGGTTTTTGCTCCGCAGTTATACGTTAATTATCAACAGTTTGGCGACATTTTTACTTTTCCGTATGTTTTGCACCCGAACCTGGCGAACGAGGGGTTTGAATGGGAATTTCTGCAGATAAATATTCCTTATTTAGTGGGCGCAAATAAAGCGATATGGGGCATGGCGGCGGTGTCATTATGGTTTATTTCCCGCCGGTTGCAAACGGTTTTGGTCTGGTGGGCATTGCCCTGCATTCTGTTTTTCTTTGGCTACACTTGCACTACATACGATGCGGTGCGTTTTGTACTGCCCACTTATGCGGCGTTAGTGTTTGCGGCATTTGCCGTGGAGCTGCCGCTGGCGGAGCTGGATGAGCGAACCAAAGGGCTAACCTATTTATATGCCGGACTTTGCGGTATATTTTTAGCTACTACCGACATCTGGTATTTTCAGTTATCCGTAGTTGGACTGGGGGTGTATTTGGCGATAAAAAACCGCAAAAAACGGCGTTTTACGGCGTATATTGCGGCGTTGGCCGTGATTATGCTGACGCCGGGAAGTTGGCTGATCGCATTATGTTTTGCGGCCGGAATGGTTTATGCGGCAATCACGGCGGTAAAGTTTATTCGTTATCCTGATAATGCATAACGGTTTCGCCTTCCCGACAAAGGTTAAACTTTTCGCGGGCCACTTTTTCCACCGCATCCGGAGAACTCTGCAGGGCGTTGACCTCGGCCGACAAGTCGTTGCTCACCGCCCGGCGTTCCTGCTCAATCTTTTGCTGACGAGCCAGTTCCGCCGAATCCGCCGACAATTGTTTCTGCATCGGGAAGATTAAGACCGCCGCTGCAATCAACAGAAAAAACAGAATGGTATAGAAAAACCACACGATTACACGTTTGCTGTTCATAATATAAAAGTCCTTGGTAAAAAGATAAAAAAATCGACCGCAACTATACAATAATTGCGGTCGATTGATTTGTCAACTCTGCAATGTTAAAAGAAATTCAATATTTGTTTTGATTTTCTTTAATTTGCCGATCAGCAGTTCCATAGCTTCAGCGGCCGGCACGCCGGTCATGGCTCGCCGTAGCGTCCACATGCGCTGTAATTCGTCGGGATGAACCAGAAGTTCCTCCCGGCGAGTGCCGGATTTTTCCAGATTGATGGCCGGATAAATGCGTTTGTCGGCAATGTTGCGATCCAAATGCAGTTCCATATTGCCGGTACCTTTAAACTCTTCAAAGATAACTTCATCCATCTTACTGCCGGTCTCGATCAAGGCGGTGGCGATAATGGTTAAACTGCCGTGATTTTCAATATTACGGGCGGCACCGAAGAAGCGTTTCGGTTTATGCAACGCATTGGCATCCACCCCGCCGGAAAGAATCTTACCGGAGTGCGGTTGTAAGGTGTTATATGCACGGGCTAAACGAGTTATACTGTCCAGCATAATAACTACATCTTGTTTATATTCCACTAAGCGTTTGGCTTTTTCGATCACCATTTCGGCCACTTGAACGTGGCGTTCCGGCGGCTCGTCAAAGGTAGAGGCCACTACTTCGGCATCCACACAGCGCTGCATATCGGTAACTTCTTCCGGGCGTTCGTCAATTAACAGCATAATCAACTTGACTTCCGGATTGTTTTTACGGATACTGTTGGCGAGTTTCTGCATCAGCACGGTTTTCCCGGTTCGGGGCGGCGCCACAATCAAGCCGCGCTGACCTTTACCGATCGGGGTGGCCAAATCCACCACACGGGAGGATAATTCATCGGAGTCATGTTCCAGCACCAGTCGTTCGGTGGGGAAGTACGGAGTCAGATTATTAAACGGGATAATCTCTTTTTTGCGTTCGGGCAGGTCATTATTAATGGTTTCCACCTTAATCATGGCAAAAAAGCGTTCTTTTTCACGCGGGGTGCGGATTAGGCCGCAAACGTAGTCGCCGGTCTTCAAGGCAAAGCGCTTGATTTGGGACGGGCTAAGGTAAATATCTTCGGAACAAGGCAGGTAGCTGTAGTTTTCGGAGCGGAGGAAGCCGAAGCCGTCGGGCAGAACTTCCAGATATCCGGAGCCGTACATCATGCCGTTCTTTTCGGCATTGGCCTTTAAAATTTCGTACACCAGCCGATGTTTTTCCAAGGCGCCGATGCCTTCAATGCCTAACGCCTCGGCCTGCGCATAAAGTTCCGTCATGCCGGCGGCGTGCAGAGCGGCAATGTTGATTTGTTCGGCATTCGGATCAACATTTTCCATCGCTTCAAGGTCATTAACCTGGTCATTGGAGCGGTTATTATGATTGTTATAACGTTCCCGGCGTTCGGGGTTGTTGTTATTATTGCGGCGTTCGGGGTTGTTATTGTTACGACGTTCGGAATTGTTGTTATTGTTGCGGCGGTCGTTACTGACATAGCGTTCCCGGCGGTCGGAGTTATTGTTGTTGCGGAATTTGGGCGGTCGGCGGTCATCGCCGGAGCGTTCCAGGTTCTGCGAGGTGAAGCCGGGGTCTGCGGCCGAGTCGAAGGGGGGCTGACCCGCCATGGCTTGCGCCGAGGTGTTTGGAGCGTCTTCAAACATGGGTTCGGGGCGGGGAGCGGGTGCCACGGACGGCATATTGGCGGCGGCTTCTTCATTAACAAACTCAAGTTCCCGCTGTTCATTTTCTTCCCGGCGGATTTCATCAAGCTCACGGGAGTCATGAATAAATTTGTCGGCAGAAACCGGGGCATCCAGGGCGGCGATTTCGGCGGCGGCCTGAGAATAATTTTCGGTATTGACGTTTTTGGGGCGTCGGCCACGCTGGAAGTTTTTTGCGGGATTTGCCGGAGCTGACTTCGTGGCGTCGGCTTTAGCTGGCGTGTTGGCGTCGGCGGCCGGAGCTGAAGGCAGAGCAGGAGTATTGGCGGCGACGTCGGCCGGAGATTCGGGATTAACTTTAGCTTTTGGCGGGCGACCGCGTCGGCGTTTAACAGGCTCCTGAATATTTTGTTCGATAGGTTCTTTTTCTTCCATAATAGTCTTTCAATTAACTTGTTATATTAAATATGCAATTTATTTTTTATGATTACGCATTGTTGTTCAAGCGTGGAAATATCGTTATTGTTAATAATGCCGAAATCGGCTTTTTCTAATTTTTCATCTGAAGAAAGCTGTAGTTTTGCCCGTTTTTCGTATTGTCCGGGGGGCCAATGCTTTAAGCGTTCGGCGCAAAGGTCGGGTGGACTCCAAACGGCAATTACGCAGTCAAACATGTGTTCCAAACGGCATTCGTAAAGTAGTGGCACCTCAATAATTTTAGTTTCTTTTTGAGCGGTAAGCCGCTCGATTTCGCATTGCACAATACGGTGAAGAACGGAGGTTAAAACGGCCAGCTTTTCGGGCTGGTCAAAAACCGTTTCCGCCAAAATTGTGCGGTTTATCTGAGCATTTTCGTTAAGAATGCCGACACCGAAATTTTTGGTGAGTTCATCAATAACATCCTTGGTTTGCAAGGCGTTATGACACATTTTATCGGCACTGTATACGGGAATGCCAAAATCGGTAAAAACACGGCAAACGGTACTTTTTCCGCAACCGATGCCGCCGGTAACCGCAATATTCATAGTAAAATAAAGAGTTTTCCTCTAAAAAGTTCAGATGGATAATAAAAGTTCAGCCTTAGTATTTGAATTCCCTAAATACTCAAAACAGAGAGCCGAGATGCGTAAAATGTAAAAAAACACAATAAGCCGACAACAAACTTTAACAAACTAACCAGACTAACGAACCAGCCCGACTAAGCCAATCACCAAATTAACAAGCCCAACCCAACTAAGCCGCCGAACCAATTAACTCAACGACCCAAGCCCACCGGACATATTAACCCAATTAACTAAGCCAACCGAACCAATTAACCCAATTAACTAAGCCAACCGAACCAATTAACTCAACGACCCAAGCCCACCGGACATATTAACCCAATTAACT
>CAZEHZ010000054.1:9905-14750 GCA_964512385.1 uncultured Victivallaceae bacterium
AACTAAGCCAACCGAACCAATTAACCCAACTAACCCGCCAACCGAACCAATTAACTCTACTAACTAGCCGGGGAACCCTGCGCATGCCCCTTTTTTTGGGGGAAAGTGCAACGGGGGGGTTGATAAAAGAATGTTGCTAAGGTATATTTTAGCATGAAAAAAGAAAAAAGCAAACGGAAGGACGGAAAAAAATGGAAAAAGCGGAAATATTGGGCAGAAAAGTGGTGGCAAGGGGGAAATATGTGCAGTTGGAACAGGTGGAGTTTAGAAATGAGAAGGGGAAGAGGGGGGTGTGGGATGCGGCGGAAAGGGTGAATACAAGGGGGGCGGTAATGATAATCGGGCACTTGATGCCATCAAATAGGGTGTTGCTGGTCAGGCAGTTTCGGCCGCCGACGGGGAAGTATGTGGTGGAGTTTCCGGCGGGGTTGATAGATGGTGGGGAACGGGCGGAGGAGACGGCACATCGGGAGTTGAAGGAGGAGACGGGATATACGGGGTTGCTGACGTTTTGTTCGGATCCGGTGTATTCGACGTCGGGGATGACGGGGGAGTCGCTGAATGTGGCGATAGTGGAGATAAATGATTTTGAATTTGCGGAAAAGCCGACGCCGCATCCGGAAGAGAGTGAATGTATAGAGATATTTGCGGTGGAAATGGGGAAATTGAGGGAGTTTATCGGGCAGAAAACGGCGGAGGGAGACGGGGTGGATTCAAAGGTGCTGGTGTTTATGATGGCGCAGGAGTATTTTCATGGTTGAGGTGGATTTTGCCGCACGGTGTGCCGAAAAGGAGTGGCAGGCGGTGGAGGCGGTGGAAAAAATAGCGGAAAAATGCGGCGGGTACGCTTGTTTGGTGGGCGGCGGGGTAAGGGACGTGCTGATGGGCAGGCGGCCAAAGGATTTGGATGTGGAGGTATATGGGGTGGAGGCGGACGGATTTAAACGGGAATTGGGGAAAAAATTCAAGTTGAATCTGGTGGGGATGAGCTTTGGCGTAATAAAATTGTCGGGGGTGGAGGTGGATGTGGCGTTTCCGCGGCAGGAGAATAAGCAGGGGCGGGGACATCGGGGGTTTGTGGTGGCGGCACAGACGGATTTAAACTATGCCGAGGCCGCAAAACGGCGGGATTTTACGGTGAACGCCATAATGTTTGACCTTAAACGGCAGGAAATTCTGGACCCGTATAACGGGTTGGCGGACTTGGAAAAAGGGGTGCTGAGGCCGGTAAGTGAACAGTTTGGCGAGGATCCTTTAAGAGTGTTGAGGGCGATGCAGTTTCTGGCCCGGTTTGAGTTCCGGGCGGCGGCGGAGCTGGTGGCGGTTTGCCGGCAGATGACGCCGGAGGGACTGGCGGTGGAGAGATTGGGGGAGGAGTGGAAAAAATTGTTGCTGAAAGGAAAAAAGCCGTCGGTGGGGTTGGAGTTTTTACGGGCGTGCGGCTGGATAAAATATTACCCGGAATTGGCGGCGTTGAGCGGTTGCCCGCAATATAAAGAGTGGCACCCGGAGGGGGATGTGTGGCAACACACGATGTATTGCGTGGATGCTGCGGCAAAGTTGCGGAGCGGAAATGAACAGGATGATTTGGTGTTGATGCTGGCGGTGCTGTGCCATGACTTCGGCAAGGTCGACACCACGTGTTTGGAGGCGGACGGCAGAATAACGAGTAAAAATCACGAAATGGCCGGCGGCGAACCGACGTTGCGGTTTTTATCGCGGTTATGGCGGGACAAGGATTGGCCGAAATTGGTTAAAAACTTGGTGGAAAATCACTTGGCGCCATATACATTTTATTATAACGGGGCAACGGCGAAGGCGTTTCGGCGGTTGTCGCAACGGGTGGAGCGGCTGGACTTGCTGAAATTGGTGGCGCAGGCGGACTCGGCGGGGCGGCCGCCGTTAGGAGTGGATATGGAGCCGTTGGCGTGGTTTGAAAGTCAGGTGGAGGCGTTAAATATCGCCAAAGGTGCGCCGGCGGCGATAATCTTGGGGCGGCATGTGTTAAGTTTAGGCGTAAAGCCCGGCAAGCAGGTGGGCGAGCTGGTGAAGCAATGCTACGAGGCGCAACTGGACGGCGAGTTTGATAATCTGGTGGACGGAATGAAATTTTTAGAAAAACTAAGGAAAAAATATGAATCTGAATGAAAAAATCTTAATCGGCGGGCGGGCTTTAGTTGCGTTGGGGTCAAGCAGAAACTCATTGGATATAAACTATTTAATCAACTTGACCGACTCGAAAGAGATGTTTTTGCACGAAGACGGCGTTGATTATTGTAATGCGGGCGGGCATAAGTTTTTTAAGGAAATTTATCAACTTGAAATCGGCAAACAAATGGCATCGCCGCAATCATTGCTGGATTTAAAAGCGTTTGCGTGGGTGCAACACATGTTGAACGGGAATTTCCGCAAAGCGGACGAAGCGGAATTTGATATAAAATTCCTGGTGCGTGAATTTAATTTGGATGGCCTTAAAACCGTAGTAAAATATTTGTCGGACGGCGAACGCATCGAGGTTGAAAAAATTATAAATACCGTTATTTCACGGCGGAAAAAATAGAAATCGGCAAGATTATGGAAAAGACAATAAGCGGATTGGAACGGTTTTTGGCGGAGTTTCCGGCGGAGTTGAAAAATGCGAATATCGGGGTGTTGTGCCACGCCCCCAGCGTAACGGCCGACTATCAGCATATAATCGAGGTGTTCCGCAGCGGCAAATTCGGGCGGCTGGCGGCGATATTCGGGCCGCAACACGGGGTGTTCGGGCAGACGCAGGACAATATGATTGAGTGGCAGACGTTTATCCACCCTAAATTGAAAATTCCGGTGAACAGTCTATACGGTATGCACCGGAAACCGACGCCGGAGATGCTGGCCGGTCTGGATGCGCTGGTGGTGGATATTCAAGACGTGGGAACACGGGTCTATACCTATGTGTGGACGCTGAAAAACTGCATGGCGGCGTGCGCCGAACAGAATATCCCCGTGTATGTGCTGGACCGCCCTAACCCGGTGGCTAATCAACCGATTGACGGAGCGGTACTTAAAAAGAATTTCTTTACCTTTGTGGGACTGGCGGAAATCCCGCTGTGCCACGGCTTAACCGTGGGGGAACTGGCAAGGTTCATGCAGCAGAAATATTTGCCAACGTGTGATTTGCGAGTTGTTCCCATGACGAATTATCATCATAAAATGAGCTATGCGGAAACGGGGTTGCCGTGGGTGGTGCCGTCGCCGAATATGCCGACGGAACGGACGGCGGCGGTGTATCCGGGAGCGGTGCTGATTGAGGCATTGAATTTGTCGGAAGCCAGAGGAACCACTACGCCGTTTGAACTTTTCGGCGCTCCTTATGTAGATGCCGAAGCGTTGAAAACGTATTTGGACGCTCTGGATATTCCGGGTTGTAAATTCCGAATCCACAACTACATACCAACGTTTCACAAATTTGCCAAGCAGGATTGCGAAGGCTTGTTTGTGCATGTTACAGACCCAAAAGTGTTCTATGCGGTGCGGACGTTTGCCCATATCTTTGCCGGGATAATCGCCACCGCCAAAACACCGGACGCCTTAAAATTTTTGCCGCCGCCTTACGAATACGAATATCACTTGACGCCGTTCGATATTCTGGCGGGCGACGACGGCCTGCGGACGGTTTTACAGCAAAAAACTCCGCTGTCCGCCGAGTTTGCCCGTTGGGATAAAGAGTTGGCCGAATTCCAACTTGAGGCCGATAAAATTAGACTTTATGAATAAGTGTGTTATATTAATACATTTAAGAACTGTTATTTGTGGAAAGGTAGAATAAAATGAGTGAATCATGTAGTGGAAGTTGCTCTTCCTGCGCATCTAAAGGCGGCTGTTCATCACAGCAGCAGACGGAAGCCAATTTGGTGCAGGAAAAAATTAAGCATAAAATTATGGTATTGTCCGGCAAGGGCGGCGTGGGTAAAAGCACGGTGGCGGCGTCGTTGGCGGTAACTTTGGCACAGCGGGGCTATAAAGTCGGCGTTCTGGATGTGGATTTTCACGGGCCGTCGCAACCCACGTTGTTTAACGTGTCGCACGTACAGCTTCAAGCCGGCGAAAATGGCATTATTCCGGTGGATGCCGAAGGGGTAAAACTGGTGTCCATCGGTTTATTGCTGGAAAATGCGGATGCGGCGATAATCTGGCGCGGCCCGGCCAAAATGGGAGCGTTGCAACAGCTGATCAACGAAACGGCGTGGGGCGAACTGGATTATTTGATTTTAGACTTTCCGCCGGGAACGGGCGATGAAGCGTTGTCGGCCAGTCAGTTGATATTTGGCGACAAGCGGGCGATTGTGGTAACAACGCCGCAGGAGATGTCGCTGGCAGACTGCCGAAAATGTATGGACTTTTGCGCTCAATTAAAGTTGCGGATTGCGGGGATAGTGGAAAACATGAGTGGTTTTGTCTGCCCGAACTGCCACGAACGGCACGATATTTTCTCGGCTGGCGGCGGGGTGCGGATGGCGGCCACCTACGGTGTACCGTTGCTGGCGGCGTTGCCGATCGACCCGGAATACATGCAGTATTGTGACCACGGCGACATTCCGGCCGGCTTAGCCACCTGCCCGCAGGTTGCCGCCGAAATCAACAAACTGGCGGATAAGATAATCCAATAATATTTAGAAATTCGGTATATCTGAAGCTACAAAAAAGGAACCGCGTTTTGACGTTGTTCCTTTTTTTTCACGGTTTAATGCGGTAGATTTCTAACAAAACAACTTTTTATGAAAAAGAAATGAAAGCTTATTCGCCGGGGTTGACATTGTTTAGTCGATAACGCATGGTTTTATCGGATAAAAAATCAATATAAAT
>CAZEHZ010000055.1:0-14724 GCA_964512385.1 uncultured Victivallaceae bacterium
CTCAGTGGTAGAGCAGCTGACTTGTAATCATCAGGTCGTCGGTTCGACTCCGACAACCGGCTCCACTTTTCCCCAATTAGATGGCGGATTTCCACGGTTCCACTTTTTTGTGCGATTAGATGCGAATTTTCCAAGTACGGCCGCTGGTTCGAGTTCGTCGGGGGTTCCGTTTTGCCGTGCGATTAGATGCGAATTTCCAATTTTCCGGCCGTTGGTTCGACTTCGGCGAGGATTCCGTTTTTCCGTGTGATTAGTCGATTATGCAAAAAGTGATTTTTGTTGCAGGCAGGGCGGCAAGTGGGTACAGGGTACTTTTGTCGATAATGCAAAACAGGTTATACGGTTAATAATCAAAAATTTAAATCCCCAAAACCAGCATAAAACTATACAACGACAAACCAACTCAAAAAAATGCTTTTTGAGTTGGTTTTATGGCCGAAAAATAGGTGTTTCCGGCAGAAAATTACCTGAATATTATGCGCGATGCTCAGAAAGCTGAGTCAATGCGGCTTGGTATTTTTCAACGGTTTTGGCTACAACTTCCGGAGGTAATACCGGACCCGGAGCAGTTTTATTCCAAGTAAGTGTCTCTAAATAATCACGCACATACTGCTTGTCTAAGCTGACCGGACTGGTGCCGACTTGATATTGATCGGCAAGCCAAAAACGACTGGAGTCCGGCGTCAGCACTTCATCCACCAAAGTTACCTTACCGTCAATCAGGCCGAATTCAAATTTGGTGTCGGCCACAATAATGCCGCAGGTGCGGGCGTAATCGGCGGCGGTATTATAAACTTTAAGCGACAAATCACGCATTTGCGTGGCGTAATCAACGCCAACTAAATCAATTAATTGTTCAAAACTGATTGGTTCATCGTGGTCGCCCTGTGCGGCTTTACTGGACGGCGTAAACAACGCCGTATCCAATTTTTCCGCCTGACGATAACCGGCACGCAGTTTCAAGCCCGAAACTACGCCGGTCTTCTGATAATCTTTCCAGCCGGAACCGACCAGATAGCCGCGCACAATACACTCCGCCGGCAATACTTTGGCCTTTTTCACTATCATACTGCGCCCCTGCAAATCTTCCACATAGTCCTTCAATTCCGGACGGGTGGTAACATCGGCAGAGATCAGATGATTCGGAACATCCTTCAGTAAATTGAACCAAAACAGTGAAATCTGTGTAAGCACTTTCCCTTTGCCGGGGATGCCGTTCGGCAACACCACGTCAAAAGCACTGAGACGGTCGGTAGCGATAAACAACAAAGCATCGCCAAGGTCGTAAACGTCACGAACTTTACCGCGATTAACCAGTTTCAAACCGGGAATTTCGCTCATCAAGAGCGCATGATTTTCATCATACAGCATTTTACCGTCGTCTCCTTTTATATCTTACAACAGCTTATTTTTCAGTTAATTACGCATTGATAGCGGTAATTTTTACACGAGTATAGTTCTGGCGATGACCACGCATACGGCGATAGCTCTTACGGCGCTTCATCTTAAAAGCCACAACTTTTTTGGCACGGAAATTATCAACAATTTCAGCTTCTACGGTAACGCCGGACAATACCGGAGTACCAACATTCAGCTTGCCCTGTTCTTCGCCGGTGGCGAGAACCTGGTCAAAAACGATCTTGCTGCCGATTTCGCCGTTTACGATTTCCACATCGACCATATCGTCGATTTTTACCTTGTACTGTTTTCCGCCGGTGGCGATTACTGCGTACATATCCAGCTCCTTGTTTTTTATGTTTAATCTGATTTCTTTGCTTACAACTACTGCAATACGAACCAATAATTTACATCAAATGTCCATTTATGCAAATCATTTCTGATAAAAAATCGTCAAAAACCTGTTTTTTGCCATATTTTCGCCGGATTCCAAGTTCCGGCAATTGAAAAATAGTTTTTTTGTGGCACTGTATAATGATTGTTTTTAAATATTTAATGGTATTATAGAGGTAATATGGTTAGAATCGGCTTGACCATGGGCGACGCCGCCGGTATCGGCCCGGAACTTTTGGTGCGTATTTTGGCGCATAATATTTGGCAGGATCGGGCGGAGTTTGTTATCTACGCCCCGCCGGAGGTGTTTCAATATAACGTGAATAAATTTGCGCCGAACTTGAAATACTCTCTGGTTCCGTGCGGAAATTTAACCATGGCGGATTTTAAAATTGCCGAGGCTTCCGCTGCGTGCGGCTTGGCCGCTTATAACACTCTTACCACCGCCACGCTGGACGCCATTGCCGGAAAAATTGACGCCATTGTTACGGCACCCATGAATAAACTTTCGGTAAATCTGGCCGGCATTCACTTTACCGGGCATACCGAACGCATTGCCGAATTATGCGGGGTAAAGTCTTTTGCCATGATGCAGTCGTCCGGCAATTTACGGGTGGCGTTTGTTACCACGCATGTGGCTTTGGCTCAGGCTCCCGAACTCTGTACCAAAGAACGCATTACCGAAGTGGCCAACCTTTTGCACGAGGCCTGCCGGCTGGAGGGCATTCCGCATCCGCATCTGGCCTGCGCCGCCATCAATCCTCATGCCGGCGAGAATGGATTTATGGGTTCCGAAGATGAAACCGTGGTAAAACCGGTACTGGCGGAATTGAACGCCGCCGGACTGGATATCTCCGGGCCGTTTCCGCCGGACACCTTGTTTATTGAGTCGGTGCGTCGACAGTTTGACGGCATTTTATCCATGTATCATGACCAGGGGCATATCCCGTTTAAGATGCTGGCGTTTAATTCCGGCGTAAACTCCACATTGGGGCTGCCGATTATCCGCACCAGCGTTGACCACGGCACGGCGTTTGAGATTGCATATCAGGGCAAAGCCGATTTAGGCAGTATGATTGCCGCCGTGAATCTGGCGGTTCTGCGTGCCGAAAATCAAAAAAAAGGAACCAATTAATATGGGAAGTTTTTTGCAGTTCCGCCCGCCCATTCTACCAGTTTTACTGCTGAGTTCCGGCATTATGTGCTTTGCCGGGTTGCCGTTATATCATGGCGATTTGCCGACGGCGCTGTACAATGCCGCTTTGCTGGCCGCCGGATGGCTGCCGGGCGTAATCTGCGGCCGGTTTATCCGCAAACGCAGTGCGTCGCTTTCGGGCGAAATTACGGGGTATATCTTATCCGCTCTGCTGTTTGCGCTGGCGTTGCGCTTTAACTGGCCGCTGGCCGCCGGATGGGGGTTGGCTCTGGCGCTGAACTGTGCCGATGCCACTGCCAGACAGACGTTGTATAATGGGGTAATTGCGGTATTCATTATAATAGCGTCGGTGCTGGCGTTGGCACTGCTGCCGATGTCTTTGCTGATTGCGGCGCCGCAACTGGGGGTTATTGTGCTGGCCTGCGGCGGCAGTTATGTGGTGGTGTCCAATATCCGCAAATTGGGTTTATGGCGGGGCTTCGTTCTGCTTTGTGCGCTGGTTTTTATGGGCTACAGTATGTATAATTACTGGTGGCAGAATCCAGACGATTTTCTGCCCCGCCAGTATCGGGAGCTGATTCAGAGTAAAAATCAGGCGGTGCTGGGCGACCGGTTGCGGCAGGAGGCTTACGGCGATTTAATGTTGATTTCCCTGTTGCCCGCTCATGACGATATTACGGTATACTATCGCGGCGGAATTTTTAACGGCTATCTGGATGTCCTTAATACCCTGCCGTATGTGAAGAAAATCGTGTACGAACCACTGCCGACGGAAACCGGATATCCGACCGGATACTGGAAAAAAGTGTCGGTCAGAGGCTTGGACAATACGCCGCTGCGGTACGATGTTGTGGTGGCCGCCGAATTGCCGACTCAAGTTACCGCCTGCGACATGTTGATTGACGAATATATAAAAATGGCGGAAAACGGCTTTTTGATTCTGCCGTCCGGCGTGGCGCAGTATTTGTCGCCGGAAACGCTGGAACAGCTGGGCACGTTTGAGTATAAACATAATTTGCGCTATCCGGCCAAATTCACCATTTACGGCCATCGGGAGACGGAACAGGATTTAGCCAAACTGGATGCGTTGTCGCAGCGGCTCTACCCCGCCAACACGTTTATGCCGCCCGGCGTAATGCCGTTTTTACTGGATAATATTTCATTGGCCAAGCCCGCCAAAACCACCGCCGAATTCGACTGGCCGCAAGAGAATATTTTACAGCCGGTGCGCTTAAACGGACTTAAATATTTTCTGGCCGCCTTGTTCCTCTATGCCATGATTCGCTTAATGCTGGCTCGAAACGCCAATCAACGGGAGACGTTTAACGGCATCGAATGCGGCGTTTATGCCGGCACCATGGCGGCATTGATTATGATTATGATGATTGCCTCCGGTCTGGCGGCGGCCTGGCCGTTAATCGTCTTGGCCGGAGCATTTTTGCTGTTACCGAATTTCGGCGGTTCCGCCGTTAATTTCAGCTGGCGCCGCAATGCCGGGCATCTGTTACTGCTGGCCTCACCGTTATTGTTAAACAATGCGGCGGTGATCATTCTGCTGTTGGCGGTTTTACTGCTGTTGCGTCCGCTTCAACTGGTGGCGGACGCCGTTCGTCTGGCCGCCGCTCCACTGTATTTACTGCTTTTTACCGGTACCGAACCCCGTGCCACACTTATGGCCGCCGGCGGTACTTTGCTGGCCAATTTACTGCTATATAACGGCAGTGCCACCGCCGCCGAAGGTTCGGCTTTGGAACGGCGGACCATCTGGGCAATGGCGGGGTTTGCCGCCGGAATTTTACTGGTTTGGCTGTACGGCTATAATCAATATTTTGCGGTGGCGGCAACCATGCTGTGCTGGCGACTGCCCATGACTCAACGTTTAAAAGCGGAGAAATCATGAAAAAGTATTTAATCGCGGTGGTGTCGTTATGCATTGCCGCATTATTTGCCGCCGAAACCGACAATGTGGTGTTTTATGACACCATTTTAGCCTCGGTAAACGGCAAGCCGATCGTTTTAAGTGAAGTCGTTATGGAGTCGCAATTTGCCGAATCCAAACTGTTTGCCACCTTAAGCGGCGACGAACTTGAAAACGCCATCGTTGCCCAACGCCGCAAAGTTACCGACCAGATTATCAATCGCATCCTAATCCAAAAAGAGTTTAAGGTTGATGAATATAAAATTGACAATCAAGTGGTGGAGTCCGCTTTAGATGACTGGGCGGCCGGGCTGAACTGCTCCAACCGGGTGGAGCTGCAACGCTGGGCGCACCGTAATCGCACCAGTATTCCGGAAATGCGCCGCCAGGTACTGGAGCGGCTGATTGAACAATATATTTTATACCGCCAATTTGCCATTACCGTAAATGCAACTCCTAAAGATATTTACGAATATTATCAAGCTCACATGGCGGAATTTTCCCGGCCGGAGCGTATTAAGTTGCGGATTATGATGCTGGCCGCCAATCGCAATGATTATAAAGAAATTGTGCCGGAAATTCGTCGCCGCTTAGCTGAAAATCCGGCGCAATTTGCCGAATTTACCGCCACTTATTCAGATGGTCCGTTCCGCCGGGTCAGCGATCCGGGATTTATCGAACGTACCGATTTAAGAGAAATTTTTGCCGCCGCTTTAGGCGAACAACCGCAGGTCGGGCGGGTTTACGGGCCGGTTATTACTCCGGAAGGTACTTATTTTTTGTATCCGGAAGAGTTGATTGCCGCCGAAGAACCGCCGTTGGCCGACTTGCAGGAGACGATAAAAGAACGGATTGAGTCTGAAGCACGTGCCAAGGCGTTAAATGTATATATAGAAAAATTACGTGCCAAGGCAATTATACGTTACTATTAATATAATGTAGATATTTGACAACAATGCTCAACGGGTGTATTGTAAAAAAAAGAATAATTTTAAGCCAAATAGGGGTTCTATATGAAAATTGGGATTGTGGGGTTAGGCGTAGCCGGAGTTTCTTTGGCCGTGGCTTTTGGCCGTAAATATGAAACCGTTGGATTTGACGAAAGTATCAACCGGGTGGCGCAACTGCAAAAAGGTAATGATGTTACCGGAGATATTCCGGAAAGCACATTTTCCGCCGCAACCAAACTGAAATTTTCCGCCGATGCCGATGCGTTGAAAGATTGTAATGTTTTTATTATTACCGTATCAACTCCGCTGGACAGTTTTAAGAAACCCAATTTATCGCTTCTGTTTAAAGCTACCGAACTGGTGGCGCATTATATGCATCCCGGTGCGTTGGTGATTTATGAAAGCACCGTTTATCCCGGTTGTACCGAAGACGAGTGTGTGCCGATATTGGAAAAAAACAGCAATTTGAAATTTAATGACGACTTTTTTTGCGGTTACAGCCCCGTGCGAATCAGTCATGGCGATAACGTACATACGTTGGAAAACGTTATTAAGATTACCGCCGGCTCCACGCCGGAGGCCGCCGTGCAGGTGGATGAACTTTATAAAAGTATCATTCCGGCCGGGACTCATCCGGTGTCTTCCATTAAAACCGCCGAGTCCGCTAAAGTTATTGAAAATACCCAGCGGGATTTGAATATCGCCTTTGTCAACGAATTGGCCATTCTGTTTCACCGCATCGGCGTGGATACGCTGGAGGTGTTGGAGGCGGCGGAAACTAAATGGAATTTTTTACGCTTTCGACCGGGACTGGTCGGCGGTAACAGTATTGGCGTGGATCCGTATTACTTAACCTATAAGGCCGCCGCCGTAGACTATCAGCCGGAAGTTATTTTATCCGGCCGCCGCATTAATGACCACATGGGATTATATGTAGCGTCCGAAGTCATTAAAATGATGATAGGCAAAGACATGCGCATTAAAGGCTCCAGAGTGCTTCAATTAGGAATTACTTTTAAAGAAAATTGTTCCGACATCCGTAACTCCCCGGCGGTGAAGTTGGCACGGGCGTTGCATGAATTCGGCTGCAATGTGGATATTTTTGACCCGTGGGCTGATCCGGCGGCGGTTAAGGCCCGTTACGATTTAACCTCGTTTAAAGACGAAGAACAATTAGTATTATATGGTTACGATACCGTGGTTTTGGCTGTTGCACACGACGTTTTTAAGGCTCTGCCGGTGGAGAACATTATTTCTGAACACACCGTTCTGTACGATGTAAAAGGCATCTATAACAAAGATATCGTTGACGGCCGGCTATAGCACATCTATATCGTTAATAATCAAAATTTTAACCTAAAAATACCGCATGGTGCAAATTGATTGACCAAGCGGTATTTTTAGGCCGTTATAATTCGTGGTGTTCCTGACGGCGATAGTTGATGGCTTCAAACAGATGTTCCTCGGTAACACGCTCCTGGCCGGCTAAGTCGGCAATGGTGCGGGCCACTTTTAAAATACGGTCGTAAGCTCTGGGACTCAGGCGGAAACGACTGATTGCCTGCCGCAATAACGCCGCACAATTTCCTGAAACTTGACAATATTTCTGTAAATCACGGCTGGTCATGTGCGCATTGCAATGCACATTCGGAATATTCGCATATCGGACGGCTTGAAGTTCGCGGGCCGCCACTACCCGCTTGCGGATTTCGGCACTGGACTCGCCCGCCGGCGCCGCTAAAAGTTCATCCTGCGACAAATGCAGAACCTCCACATGCAAATCAATTCGATCCAGCAACGGGCCGGAAATCCGCTGCATATAACGCCGCTTTTCATCCGGCTTACAACGGCAGCCATACGCCGCATCGCCCATGCCGCACGGACAGGGATTCATGGCCGCAATCAGCATAAAACGAGCCGGAAAGGTACAACTCCCCGCCGCCCGACTAATGGTGATATTGCCGTTTTCCAATGGTTCCCGCAAAACTTCCAGCACATTGCGTTTAAATTCCGGGAACTCATCCAAAAACAACACCCCGTTATGCGCTAAACTGATTTCACCCGGCATCGGCGACTTACGCCCGCCAATTAATCCCACATCACTGATCGTGTGGTGCGGAGAACGGAACGGCCGCCGGTTTAACAACGGCTGACCATTGCCCAACAGCCCCATAATACTATGAATTCGACTGGTTTCCAAGGTTTCGGCGGCGGTCATCGGCGGCAAAATTGACCCGACCCGTTTGGCGATCATGCTTTTTCCGGTACCGGGCGGCCCGAACATTAAGGAGTTATGCCCCCCGGCGGCGGCAATTTCCATTGCCCGTTTAGCTAAAAACTGCCCTTTTACCTCGGCAAAATCCGGTTCCCAGTCCGATGTTGCGGCAATATAATTTTCAATTGATGCACTAACCGGCGTCAGGTGTCCGGTCTGGAAAAATTTAACCGCCTCCAGTAACGAATCCACCGCATACACCGGCTTGTTTCCAGCCGCTAAAGCCGCTTCCAACGCATTTTCCGATGGTACCAGCAAAGCGTGAATTCCACTGTTTTCGGCGGCACTTGAGGCAATCGGCAACGCTCCACGCACCGGCCTTACCCGCCCGTCCAACGCCAATTCACCCACTACCAGCATCTCCGCCAGCGTATCGGGCTTAAACAGATTCTGCGCGGCCAGCATCGCCAACGCAATCGGCAAGTCAAACGCTCCACCCTCTTTACGCAAATCGGCCGGAGCCAGATTTACTACGGTCTCGCCCGGCGGCTGCGGCAAGCCGCACGAATTTAACGCCGCCCGGATCCGCTCTCTGCTCTCTTTTACCGCCGCATCCGGCAGACCGACAATTGAGATATATTGCTGCTCGCCACGCCCCGATGCATGAACTTCCAGCTCTACCGGATATGCATCCACCCCTAACAGCGCGGCCGAGTTACAACGCCCGATCATAATCAGGCGTCCACAATCGCAAACATTAAAGTAATCTTCATAATCACCTTGCCGTCCACCCGAATTTCACCCGAACCTTTGCCAAAGCGGGATTTAGCCGGGGGCAGGACAATATGGCTGACTAACTGATCACCGGGGAACGCCGGAGCCAGAAATTCCGCCGAATCAATGCTCATGAAATAACCGATTTTTCCGGCATTTTCCGGGCGGGACAACACGCACGCACAACCGGACTGCGCCATAACTTCACACATTAATGACTCCGGCATGGTTAAATAATCGGCCGGGCAGGACTGGAAAAATTCTTCATTTACCGTTAAATTTTTTACCGTTGCCACGCTGTCGCCATCTTTTAGCGCCATATAATCGGACAGCAAAAACGGATAACGATGCGGCATAAACTTCATTAAACCAACTACATCCAACGGCGATTCGTCGTGTTTATCCATTTCGGTATACATAACCGGCATTTCGGTGGGTTGGGTTTTTTTCCGCACACCTAAAGTAAGCGTGGCCTGACAGGTAACGCCGCCGTTATTATAGGTTTTTGCATTAAAAACCGCTTCGCCATTTTCCACCGACACTATTTCGGCGGTAATTTTCATCCGGTCGCCGGGATGATTCGGGCGGCGGAACTTTACACCCTTAAGCCGCTTTAAATAAATATCTTTATCGCCCTCCGCATCCAGCTGGTCATACACGGCCAACTGAGCAAGCTGCTTCATCGCTTCGATCTGCAATACGCCGGGAAGAATCGGATGATTGGGGAAATGCCCTTGGAAAACCAACTCATTAATGCTTAACGCACGCAAGCCCGTAATTTCGGTGTCAGACTCAAACTGCGCACGATCCACCATCAGCATCGGATAACCGATCGGCAAAATTTCACGAATTTCATTCGGCCCTAAAAATAATCCTGCTTTTCCCATAGCAATCTCTCCTGTGAATATTTTTAATTATTGTTTTCATTCATCTGCTTCATCATCATCTGCGCCAACTGCACGTTACGCGGATGCCCCGGCTTTACCGCTATAATCCGGCCGTTCACCCGGCGGCCGCATAAGTATAAATCGCCCACCAAGTCTAAAATCTTATGCCGCACAATCTCATTCTGCCAATGCAGATGCTCTTTACAGATAATCGCATTATTATGCAGAATTGCGGCGTTATCCAAACTGCCGCCTTTGCACAATCCCATGGCCAGCAACTGCTGCAGATCCCGGTATTCCACAAAGGTACGGGCGGCGGCAATCTCCTGCTCAAATGACTCCGGCGTAATTTCCAGCTCAAAAAACTGCGGGTCAAACGGACAACCCCGGAAGCTGGTGGTACAGAAAATTTTCAATTTTTCATCGGCGGAGATGCACTCCTGTGTATGACCACCATCCACCGTAATCGGGGCAGAGGCGCAAAAATACCGGGCTTCGGCCTCCTGTTCCACTACGCCGGCGGCTTTTATGCCGTTAAAATATTCAATGGCCGAACCATCTAAAATCGGCGGCTCCGGCCCGTCCATATCCACCACGGCATTGTCGATGCCGAACACATGCAAACATGACATAATATGTTCCACGGTGGCGACGGCGGCGTTTCCGCTGGCAATAGTCGTACCCCGGTTCACATCCACCACATTGGAGGCTATCGCCTGTACCATCGGTTTGCCCGGCACGTCCACCCGGCGGAACCAGATTCCGGTTTCCGGGTCGGCCGGATTTATAATCAACGTCGCCCGCACTCCGGTATGCAATGTAATGCCGGAATAAGCGGCTCGACGGCCTAAAGTGTGTTGTTTTTCCATTTTTTCCAGTTTTCAGATTTGTAAATAAATAAAATCACGGCATAATATAATACATAAAAAGCAAAATTAAAAGTATTTTTTAACGATAACGGTAATTTTTATGGCAGAAACTTATAATATTGTGGTGATTACCGGCCCGACGGCCACCGGAAAAACCGCCTTGGCGGTAGAGCTGGCAAAGCGGTTTAACGGCGAAATAATCAGCGCCGACTCCCGCCAGGTTTACGAACATTTAGATATCGGCAGCGGCAAGGATTTAGCCGAATACGGCGATGTGCCGTATCATTTAATTGACATTGTGCCGCCGGGCGGCGAGTTTCACTTAAAAGCATTTTGCGATTTGGCCCGGCAGACGATACGGGAAATTTCGGATAGAGGTAAACTGCCGATTATCTGCGGCGGTACGGCGTTGTATATTCATGCATTGCTGAAAAGTTATGACTTAAACGGCGATGCACCGTGTGAAGATTTTCAGCTTAAATCCTTGACTTTAGGCGTGTTGTATCCTCGTATCGAGGTACGCAAACGCATTGAACAACGCCTCGACGCCCGCTTGCAGAATGGCTTGATTGCGGAGATTGAACAACTGCACAACGTTTATAATATGAGTTGGGAACAGCTGGAGTTTTTAGGTTTGGAATACCGTGATGTGGCAAAATTTGTGCAGAAAGAGACTACGTTCGACCAGATGCGCAGTACCCTGCTGTGCAATATTCGCCAATTTGCCAAGCGGCAGGACATCTTTTTCCGCAAAATGGAAAAAGAGGGTGTGAATATCTACTGGCTGGAACGGGGCAATAGCCACCAAGCCGCCGCCTTAATCAGCAACTTTTTAGCCGGTATTCCCCTGCCCCCGCCGGAGTTCCAACTGAAAGACCATAAGAATCCGCCCACCAGAGACTGACCTGACCAATCCGTTTTTTGGTATGCTAAAATTCGATATTATGAGCCGTTCCGTTTGGAGCGGTTTTTTGATATATAATCTTATCCTTCGCCAATACGGTAAGTTCCAAATCATTATCCGGCAAACGCTTAACCTGAATACTCCATTTTTGTTTAAAGCCGTTCAGGTTATTTAAGTTGGCAAAATCCCATTTTTCCGGCAACTGCACGGTAATGGTGCAGCGATTAAAACCGGTGGGCAGAATGCCAAATAAACCTTCGGTAAAAATCCGGCAGTACAGGGCGGATTCGGCGGAAAGTTGACTTTGATTCCCCTCCGGATACGCCTCAACAGCATACGGCACATGGCTCCCCAGCAGACGGCTTTGGGTATAGCAGGATAACTTTTCCAACGCAATATCCGCCTCGCCGCAGGCAAACACACCACGCAACGCATACAACAATGTGCGATCCCAATAAGTTTCCGTGCCGCTGGCGGTCAACATACCGTCGCCAAACCAGAGCTTATCGGAAAACAAGGCCGCCACCGTACCGGCTTTGCGCTCGGTAAGCCCGAACACCAGCGGCATGCAAATCCAACTGCGCAATACGGTATTGCCCTCATAATAACGATAGGTTTCAAAATCCTCCACCGTGCCGGCAAAGTATGCGGTGATGTTTTTATGCAGTTCTCCGGCCTGACGGCGAAACTCTTCGCCACTGTTTTTACCTAGCGCAACGGCCAAATCCGCCGCCCGCAACAACGCATCAAAATACAGCATATTGGTACAGAGATTAGCGTTACCGGCCGGGAAACGACCCTCCAATTCATCGGCGTCGGACTCCACCACGCCGCAGGCGTTGATTTTACGGCGGCAGAACTCCAGACACCACTCGATTAACGGCCACAACTCCCGCCCGATCGCCGGTCGCCCGGAGGTCAAGGCATAGCGTGCCGCACCGTGGGCAATCATCGCCATGTCGCCACGGTCGCCCGCCCCGTTCCAAAAGTCCGTGCCGCCGCAGATAATACTGCTGGGCAGCGGCCGGTATTCGGCATTCATATAGTGCTTAAACCAACGGAATGAGTTCAACGCCGCCTGATTAGCCAGTTGATCGGGCAGAAACGCAAATAACGGATTAGCGTATTCGGCCTGGTCATTAGCCCAGATTGCCGCCAGATAACGCATATAACCGCCGGGCGAATGCACCGGGCCGTTCGGCGTATCAAAAATACTCTCCTGCGTATGAAGCAGGGCAAAAGAAAACATTAAATTCAATTTTTCATCCGGCGTGTCCAGTTCCGGCACACTGCGTAACGCCTTTACCCGCTCCAGTCGGGCCGCCAGCTCATCCTGCCATGCGGAACCGACGGCGGCGGTATTCGGCAACGCCGCCGAATAAACTCTGGCAAACTGCACCGTGTCGCCCGGTGCCAGCAGATAAACACCGCCCTCCTGAGTATCGGTAAACAGCCGGTAGACGCCGGAGACGCCGGGGGCGGAAAATTCACAGTGATGCCGGTCATTCACCGTTACAGCACAACAACTTGCCGCCGTGCTGGTTACTTCAACCACCTCGTAAACCGCCGGAATCGCCGCAGAGGGAAAAATTGTCCGCACTTCCAGCAAATTATCGTGTTTTATATACACCTTGAAAACACCGTCGATCCGCACTTTTTCCACTTGCCCGGCCACGGGGTGCAAATTATAGTCAAATACGGCCGCCGACAGCTTAAATTCGTGTTCCAAGGCGGCGTGAGTGTTATTCGGCAAAGTCCTGAACATGGGGAAGCGGGTTCGGCAGACGGCGGCAAATTCGCCGGATTCCGCATTAACACTCCACTCTAAAATTACATCGCAATTCCGGCCGGCCATGGCAAAATGGTCTTTCATCGCCATGCCGGAACGCCGCAAACGTTCTATTCCATTATCCTTAATCTGCCAGCTGTCCATTTTGGTCTCCGTAAAATAGTTGAGTATAAGCTATCATTGGTCAGATAAAAGTCAAGATTTTAAGCAATAAAAAATTGTAAAATGTCCGGCCGGCGGTATATTATGTTTTATTATGGACGAACTTTTAATTGCACTGAAAAAATATTTTAATTACGATACGTTTCTTGACTTTCAGCAGGAAATTGTGTCACGTATGCTATCCGGGCAGGACTTGTGCGTAATTATGCCGACCGGAGCAGGGAAGTCGCTGTGCTATCAGTTGCCGCTGTTGATGCGGCCGGGGTACGGCATTGTGGTGTCGCCGTTAATTTCACTGATGAAAGACCAGGTGGATGCGCTGAATCAACGCGGCATTCCGGCCGGCGGCATTAACAGCTCGGTGCCGTTCGGCGAACAACAACGCATTTTATCCGACTGTGCGGCCGGCAACATCAAAATTCTGTATGTTGCCCCCGAACGGTTCGGCATGGAGGCTTTTTGCCGCTTTTTACACGAAAATCCGCCGTCGGCGTTAGTGGTGGACGAAGCACACTGCATCAGTCAGTGGGGGCATGACTTCCGCCCGTCTTATCTGCAAATCGGCAACGCGGCGGGCAATTTTAATATTCCGCAGGTGTGCGCCTTTACCGCCACCGCCACGCCGCTGGTGCGCCGGGATATTAAAGCACAGCTTAAACGCCCCGATATGCAGGTGCAGGTGTCCGGATTTAAACGCCCCAATCTGGCTTTTAGAGTCTGCACCGTAACCGATACGGCCGACAAGTTAAAGCGTATCCGGGAGCTGTTGAAAGAGGCGGAACCGACCATAATTTACGCCTCGACCCGGAAAGCGGTGGACGAACTGGCCGCCGAACTCGGCTGCCTGGCCTACCATGCCGGTATGAGCGACGCCGCCCGTGCCGCCAGTCAAGACGCTTTTATGCACGACTCCGCCCCGGTGCTGGCCGCCACCAATGCGTTCGGCATGGGCATCGACCGCCCGGACGTGCGCCGGATTATCCACTACAATATGCCCGGTACGCTGGAGGCGTATTATCAGGAGGCCGGACGTGCCGGACGAGACGGCGAACCCGCAGAGTGCGTGTTACTCTTTTCGTATTCCGACCGCTATATTCAGGAGTTTCTGATTGACATGAACAACCCCGGCGAACGCTTGGTGCGGCAGAGCTGGCAGGCGTTGAAAAAACTGGCCGAATACCGCCAAACCAATGAACTTGATTTACGCTTAAGCGAAATTATTGAGCTGGTGCCGGAGGCGAAAAATGAACGCCAAATCTCCTCGGCACTGCAGACACTGGAAGCTAAAGGCTTTATCAGCCGGAACTAC
>CAZEHZ010000056.1:0-14635 GCA_964512385.1 uncultured Victivallaceae bacterium
GGAAAGCATGTTTTTATCCGGTAAAACAAATGACACCGCCAAATTACTGTTTGAA
Organism: uncultured Victivallaceae bacterium; assembly: GCA_964512385.1. Lineage (GTDB taxonomy): Bacteria > Verrucomicrobiota > Lentisphaeria > Victivallales > Victivallaceae > CALXXL01. The sequence continues at coordinate 56 of CAZEHZ010000056.1, forward strand.
TATGTGAAAGAGAGTGATTTATCGCCGGAAAACCGGGATTTTCTGCTTGACTTGGCGGCCAGTTGGCAACTGGAAGCCGGCGGCAGCAGCTATTGCGGTATGGACAATAATTATAAAAGTGCTTTTGTGGTGGCGTGCGAATTAAATAATTTTGAGCTTGCACAAGATATGTTAAACCAAAATTATGACTTCCGCAAATATGAGTTATATCCCGGCGAAGCCATATATCAGGCGGTGTCTAATAAATGTGATGACAGGTTTATTGAGTTATTGAAAAAATTCGGTTCGTCTTTATCTGATCCTAATCCGGAGCGTTCCGGGCGCACCGTTTTGCATATTGCGGCCTTTCAAAAGTCCGCCAAAATATTGTCCGGCTTAATTGAAAACGGCAGTGAGGTCAATGCCAGAGATAATAACGGGCATACTCCGCTGCATATTGCCGGCAGTATCGGCAATATTGAAGCAATGCAAATTCTGTTGAAAAACGGTGCCGACCCCAATGCACAGGATAATGACGGCGACACTGTAATGATTTATATGCCGCATTTAGAACTTTCGGCTGAAGTTTACGATGTTATGTTTAATCAGCGTAAAACCAATTTAAATATGCCCAACCATGCCGGAAATACCCTTTTACATAATATGATGCAATACAACAGTCCGGCTCAACTGGTGGAAAAAACCATCAAAAAAGGGGCAAAAGTCAATGTAATCAATAAAGCAGAGCTAAGCCCGCTGGACATTGCCCGCAAACAGAATAATCAGGAGTTAATCACCCTGCTGAAAAAACACCATGCCAAAGACGGCGCCACCATCAAAAAAGAGCAAGCAGTCTGGTGGCGAATGGTTTTAGCCGCTGATTGGTTTAAATGGTGTGCCGGCGTAACCGCTGGCCTGCTGATTTTGACAATAGCGTTATATAAGAGAGCCAAACGCCGCTAAAAATGGCGAGTTTGCCCGGAGGCGGCAAACTTCATAGTCGATAATGCAAAACCGGCTATATGGTTAACAAGCAAAAATTTAAATTCCCAAAAACACATAAATAAATGCAAGGTTTTGAGCGTTGAACTATGTTTTATGCCTGATCGCTCCGGCATTATCGACTGCATAGTTTTTACTTCTGCCGTTTTACCCGCCGTAATGCTTCGGCTAAATCGTCTCCGGCTTCCGGCGGTGAAGGCGGTGGAGTCTCCGATGGCGGCTCCGACGATGACTCCGGCGGCGGTACGGATTTAGTTTTTGGCCGGGAAATCTTTCTTTTCGGTGTTTTATTACGCCATAACGGTTTTATTTTGTTGAGCCCTAAAGGATTATTGAGCTTTTTAGTAAACCAGTTTAACCGCCGCACCGCCACCTCCAGTAAAAACAACAATATGGCGGCAAGCAGAAAATAGCGGCTCAGATTTTCCTGCCGCTTATTGTCCGGCAAAGCCTGCCAGATGTCGTCGGCATTCAAACGCTCAATTCCGCCGGATATGGCACATAACTTCTTAAGCTCCAAGCTGTCATTCTGGCGGGTCGGTATAAATTCCGGGGAATAAATTTCGCGCACCGGCGCCAGCGCCACCGGTCTGGACTCCGCCCAGGTGACGGTACTCAAATATATTTCACCGCCTTGCAAAGGCACGGAAACTTGTAATAAGTCGGCATTTTCCCAGCTGAATGCAAAGGTTTTGGTACTGTTTTTACCATCTTTTCCGGCAATAACGGTATGTAATTGCGGTAAACCGTTCGGCCACGGATCGGCTTTGCGTCTGGGGTCAAGATGAATTTCCACCGTTAAAGCGCCGTGTGCCATGTGTTGCGTAATCAGCCAGTCATCGCCGGAGTTCTCCGGAGTCTGCATCCAACCGGCCAATGCGGTTAAAAGTTTTGCGGAGTCCGGATGTACGGCAAATTGTCCGGTGTATTCACCATCGGCTTCGCCGGTAAACACGCTCACCCGGCCTAAGTTTGCATATCCGGCGGCGGCCAGCGGAGCGGCAAATTCATCGGTGCTCACTAACAATACATTGGCATCCGGCTTACTGTAGCATAAATTATATCCGCCAAGTTCCACTTGAGTTCCGCTGACAATCCGGTTGGCAACCATGGAGGCGGAACCGGTATACACCCCGGTTGCCGGTTGATCCACAAAGGTATTACGGGCAACCATAAAAGTATCCTGCACAAAGATTTGCGGTAATTCATCGGCCCGGTCGGAAAAATAGCATTCGCCGCCGCCGACTTTAGCCACATCTTTTAAGAAATCAGCATCGCAATCCTGTTCGGTCCCCAGACCGACTACGCTGACCGTAATATCGGCCGCTTTTGCCATGTTCAACAAACTTACATACTGGCCGGGTTCTTCGGCGTCGGCGGCGTCGGCAAACAAAATCATGTGCCGGGTTGCCGCTTTAGAACGATATAATTCATCCAAGGTGGCCTTCAAAGCGGTATAGCAGAAAATTCCGCCGCCCATTGACTCAATACGCAACACGTTATTTATACTACTCCCAATACCATCCACCGCCGTCAACGGCAGTACAACGTGTGCGGCGCTGTCTACGGCAATTACGCCGAATTCATCCATTGGCATTAACAGTTTATACGCTTCATAGGCGGCTTGATTGGCCATATCCATTTTGGTGCCGCCCGCCACCGGCATTGCCATACTGCCGGAGCGATCCAACGCCACCATTAACGCCAGTGCCGATTTTCGCATCTCCTGCCGCTGTTCCATCGATACCGGCAACACCTCTTCCAACGGCGACTTAAAATATCCGCCGACGGCAAAAGACTGCCGTCCGCCGGTCATCATCAACCCCAGCGAACCGCTCTTTATCATATCCCGCAACAGTTCCAGTCCGCTTTTGCCCAAAAATTTGGACGGCACGTTTTCCAGAATAACGCCGGAATATCCGGCCAGACTTTCCGGCGTCAACGCTTGTGCCGACGGCGTTTGCCGTACAATGGCAAATCCGTTTTTCTGTAACAATTCACCTAAATTCCCCGTGGGCGAACTGCTTAAATATAAAATCGGTTTTCCGCCCGCAACCTCCACCACCTGTTTGGCGATATTATTTTCCGGAATCTCGTCCACCACGGCTGTTGAACCGACGATTTCCACCGTATAATTTAAAATTCCGCTGTTATTGGCGGTATCCCGCCATGTAATAAAATTATCGCCGGGCAGTAAATTCACCTCCTGCTCACGCCATGCGCCGTTATTACAGCGAATCCGGCAAACCGCTTTTTGACTTGTCGGAGAGACGATTTGACAGCTTAAATTAAAAAACTCGCCGGGAGCCACTTTAGACGGCGTCTCAAAAGCGGCCACAGCCAAATCGCCCTCGGTATGGCGGAATTTATGCTGATAATCTACGGCGATATTCCGGGCCGCACTGGTGGCAAATACGCCGGACGGCTCCTGTCCGCTCCACTTGCCGTCGGCAATAACCAATATGCGCCCCGGCGTGCCGACTTCGATAGACTGCAACGCCCATTCAATCCCCCCCGCCAAATTCGAGGCATCGGGATTATCCACAAAAGTGCTTAGTTTTTCAAAGCCCGGCGCATCCGGCAGCTTTTCCACTATCGCTCCGCCGCCAAAACCCACTACGCCGACTTTACCATACTCCGGCTTGGCGGCCAGCAACTTATGAATAAGTTTCTCCGTCATGCCCACCGTGTCTGCCGGCATGGAATGACTGCGATCCACCACCACCATCACCGTGCCGCCACGCTCCGCAACCGTAATACTTATATTGGCCAACGCCGCCAAAATCAACACATATACGATAATGCGCAACCAGTTAAGTAGCCGTCGCTTGAACGGCCGTACCCAAGTAAGAGCCAACAAGGGAATCAACAATAAAAATACTGCCCAATATGAAACACTCATAATTTACTCTGCCTCCGTTCGGCCAATTTATATTGATGAAAGCCCAATAACGCCAACGCCGCCAGCAACAAAATAAATCCCGCATATTGCCGTTTGGCGTTGGTGGACGGCGCAATATTTTTTGCCGCCGCACTCATTGAAACGCAATTTGCCAAATCAGATTCATCACAATTTAAGCCGCTTACCGCCGCCTGTTCCACCATTTGGCCGTTAAATCTGAATTCGTTGAGTCCGGGCGGCAGATTGTTCAAATAAAACTTACCGTTGGCCGCAGAAATTTTATATGATTTGCCCACAGCCGGAACCACCTCCAGTTCCGTCATCTCCGCTTGCGGCGGCCGGAACTCCACTAAATCGCCATACCGGTAATTATGCAGTTTGAGCCCGCTCCGCCCGGCACGAACCTGTTCCGCCATGTTCCAAAACAACACCGCCCAATATGGCGATTTGGCTAAATTGCTTTTTTCGGCATTCAGATTCAAGTAGAAATCCGTGTTACGCTCCGCACTTTTATCTACGGAGAAAATCTTGCTTTTCCCCCGGCGAACCAGCACACTGCCCGGTAAGTCCAAATCTGGATTTGCGGCTAAAACCATATCTTTTAAGTCTAAACCACGGCATTCAACCGCTCCGGCTTTCACCGATACCGGTTCCAGCGTAACCTTGGCACTATCAGCCGGATATTGCGGCCAGAACAAACGACTGCCGGCGGCCGAAGTAGACTCCGGTTCCGCCGTAATCGTAAACTCCGCCGACTCATTACCGGCGGCCGGAACATAATCCGGATTTCCCGCCAGCACCCGCTGTAAATCAGCGGCGGCGGCAGTGGAGAATGTTCCGGCGATGCGCCACGTTACCGGCTTAATATTTTCCGGCAACAGTATAACTTGATTGTCATACGCCACGGCATCGTGAAAACCATTCGGCACCACTGCGAATTTCAGCGGCAGATACTGCTCATTTTCGGCAATATTCAGCACAATTTTCCGCCGTTCGCTGCGTGCCAAGGTAATCCGCTGTTCATGAGTTGGCGCATCTTGGAGGGTGCTGGTATAGCGCAGAGTAATATCTTTTTGCCCGGCGGAAAAATTCATTATCTCCAGTAAAACCGTCTTATCCTGACGTCGGGCATTTACCAAACCAACATTTTCCAATGCCGCCCCCAATGCCCGCCAGCCCACATCTTCCGCTAAATCGGCCGGAGACTGCTGGTCGGTAATTACTAAAAATTCCGACTGGCGATAATTTTCTCTTGCCCAGGCCAAAGCGCCGAGTAAGTCGCTGTTTCCTTCCCGGCACAGCCACAACTGGTCAATTTCGCTCATTTTATCGGCATCCTGCAATAACTGCGCTTTGCCGCCGGCCAAAACAGTTATCAGCCGCCGCCCCGGATAACGTTGCTGAATATCGTTCAGCATCTGCAACCCCTGTTCACGTGGCGAAACACCGTTTTCAGCTCGAGCCGTCATGGAAAACGAGTCATCTAAAATTACGCACAACGGCGGAAATTCGGATGAGTGCATAAAAAACGGCGTTGCGGCCGCCAAAGCCAACAGTAATAAAATCAATAATTCCACGTAAAAACACCACGGCGGGCGCAACAGGATAAAACGCCGTCCGCTCTGCGGCAGTTCTTCCGGCATATCCCATAAAAACAGCGCACTTACCAACTCGTTTTTAGCCTGTCGCCACCAGAAATAGATCACCAGCAACCCGATAATGGCCGCCATGCTCCACAAATAATAACCATGCTCAAAAAACAGCGTCATTGCAGTACCCCGCATTTAAAAAGTTCTTTTAAATCCCAACTTTTCTGCAACTCCCCGGCCTCAAAAGACAACATCCGCACATTATACTCCTGTGTCGCCTGCCGCCACATACTGCGGTGCCGCATTAAACGTTCGGTATAGCGTTTCAGCATTGACTCGTCTATCAGCAACTCTTTTTCTTCGCCGGATTCGGCGTCGGTCAGCAGAACATGCCCGTTCAATTCCGGCTTCAATTCAAACTCCGACAACACCTCCAGCAACACCACGCAACTGGCATTGTCCACTAAGCGCCGGAAAAAATGCTCCGGCGGTTCCGACCATAAAAAGTCAGAAATCACCATCCGCATTCCACGTCGAAAAAAACCGCCGCCAAACTCCGCCAATGCCACATTCGGCCCCGCCGCCGCCGTAAACCGCTCACCATGCCACTCTAAAGGTCTGGACGCATTAAATTCTTTCTGCATCTTTTCGCCGGCCCGCCACACCGCCAGCGAAAATCCGGCCGTGTTTGCCGCCTGTGCTAAAATTCCACTTAACCCTAACGCCGCCACCGCCTTATCTACAGACGGAGTAGTCATCGACTTGGAATCATCCACAATAATATCGCATCTGGGGTCAACTTCTTCATTAAACAGTTTTACCATCAATTGTTCACTGCGGGCATAGACGCTCCAGTCCAGACGGCGCAAATCGTCGCCCGCATGGTATTCCCGATAGTCCGAAAATTCCATACTGCTGCCCGGATTCCGTCCGGTACGTCTGCCGGCAACGCCGCTATTATGCCGCCCCGCCGCCAACTGAAAGCCGTCGCCGTGCGCCAACGCCTGTTTCAAACCGTCTATGTACAATGAATTCATGCGCTTACCGCTCCTGTTTGTTCCGTCTTAACTGCGCAATTTGAAACATTTGCGCCATTAGAACAATGACAAAAAACATCTGGCATGGGCCCAAGTTATTCATAAATGTCTGCTCGGTTACCGTATGGGAGCCGAGCGTCGAAAGCGCAATTCCGATTAACACAAGCCATTCCAACAATATGCCGAACAACGGCAGAAACGGGATTAATCTACGGCTTTTTATCGTATTTTTCATAAACGGCAGAATATATACCGATAACGATATGGCGGCAAATGTCATGGGAATCACGCTGTAATCAGTTGTAATACGTTCATCATAAGAAAAATATAGAAAAATACCAATCGGCAGAATCATCCCGAACGGCGACACGCCGTTGCCCAGCCAATTCCGCCAGCGTTCCACCCAATTCACCGCCGGTTTTCCGGCATCGCCCATGTTAGACGCCACCGCGGCAAAAACCACAAACACCAACATCAATTCCACCACCACATTTTTACTATCCAGCCACAACAGCCCGAATCCCGCCAAGGTCATAACAAACTGAGCCGTTCGGCGCCATAATTCCGGATATTTTCTGGTGGTTTTAGCATCGGTAAATACCGAAATCATGGTGTAGCCTAAAATCATTGCCCAGCAGATAACCGTAATAAATATACTATATTTTACCATATTCTCCCAGACCGCCATAAACATAAACAGCAACGCCAGATACTCCAGCCGGAATTTTCCGCTGGACAACGCCAGAATCATACTTAATATAATCATGTATTCCAACGGAATAACCAGTAATAACTCCAAATATTCTGCCGAATGGCAGAACAGCACCGTAATCAGCAAATGAAACAACATCATACCCCACAACGCCAGAAACACCACCGAAAAGTGCATTATCAACCCTTTCAGCCGTTCCGCTTTATCCAACGGTGCAAAGTCGCAAAAGTGTCGATACGGAGTCATTTTAGACCAGCGCACCGAGGACATCCAGTCATTCCAGATACACGAAAACAAAAATACGGAATTAAACAACATCAACACCGCCAGCCAATCCGCCGCCCAGCTGTAACGCATTCTATCCGAGTAAAACGAAGTTACAAACGCCATCTCAAAAAATGCCAACAAAAACAAAATCAACAGACACTTAAAAAAGAAATTCCGTTTACAGTCCCGTCGCCAAGCCTGTAAAAACCACGGATTACTCCACTCCCGATCAAAGAGTCCATGCGATAAATATAGCGTTTTGTCATACTTTTTCCGTTGCGCCTGTTCAGACCGGCTTTCGGCCTTAGCTATTTTCAACTCTTTCCGGCTAACGGTTGGTTCGGTTACTTTTACTTCAGCCGCCGGAGGATTTACCGGCAAAGGTTCGGCCGGCTGGTCGTTTTTCGGAGCCGGCACAAGTTCTTCCGCTTTGGCGGCAGATTGAATTTTTATCAACGCCGCCTCGTACTCGCTTAATGTCATACTGCGGAACATCATTATCGAACGTTTCAGTAACGGTAAGCAAAAGACACCTAAAATTCCGACGGCGACTGCCCAATACCCCCATACCGTTTCCGGTTCGTCAAATGCGCCGAACGGCGTAAGCATTAACGGCGATGCTGATGAATCCGCCACCGCCAGCAATATCGGCAGCAGCATACTGACAATTATGACGCCGCCCAGAAAACACCACGGCGCAGTTTTGGCGGCAATTTGACGAAGCAACAAGGTAATCTCACAATAAAATATCGTGCTAAGCAAAAATGTTATCGGCACCAACAGCGTTTTTTCCGTAGAAGGTTTCAGCCAATACAACCCGGCCAAGACCAAACACATCACCATGCCTAAGCCAATGCCGCTCAAAGCACCGCCAAACAAAAAATATTGATAAAATCTTTGCCACCAAAGTTTTTTTACATAGCGCAATGCGCCGAATCCCGGTGTTATCGCCTCTACTCCGGCCGCCAGCAGCATTCCTATTGCCGCAATGCAGACCGTACTGCTTATCATCGCCCAATAGATTTCATCATCAATGTTCATCCAGTTCAGCACCGCCGCCAAGCCCAATCCGGCAACGGCAATAATTATTACAATCCATCTCAGCAATAAAGTTCGTCTGCTCCCCTTAGTTTTTGCCGCCGCCACACACATGGCATATGCAATCAGCAGAATTTCTAAAACAGCACTGGTTAAGCAGATAAATACACTAATCGCCTCAAAAACGCCGGAACTGATTACCTCACAAACGGCGCCAATCATCATCGGCACCAGCAATAACAGCGGCAACACATACACGCCGCGCATATTGTTTTTACCCGGCGCACCGCATAAAATCCCCCACAGCAGAATCCCGACGCCGAAGCATAGTAAAAAAACAAACGCCAATAACACATTCGGCAGAGAAACGCCACGCAGAAAATACCCCACCACCAGAAACGGCAGACACAGCGAGGCTATAAACATCATCATTATCAAGCCGCTTAAGGTTTTGCCGCCCACAATCTGATTTGCACTGATCGTGGTAATTCGCCCAAAATCCAATTCTGAGTTACTGCGTTCATTCGTATAGCGTATCAATGTGCCGAAGCCGCAAATCAAAAAGACGACAATACTCAGCATAATAAAAACTGCAATCACAAAATCGTTGCCGCTGAAGGCGCTGTAGTACGAGTTATTTTCACCCGCATAATTCAGTGTGGCATATAATAACACCAAAAAGTTTCCGGTGAGTAACAGCGCCATTATCGCCAACAATATTTTGTTATTAAAATATTGCCGCATCTCTTTTACAATTACCGGATTAAGCCAGTCATCCCAGTATTTCCGTTTCATTTACTGCACCCCGCCGGTAGTAATTTTCATAAACATCTCTTCCAGCCCCAACTCCTGACGGCTAAAACCGACAATCGGCACTTGAGCGGCCAACAGACTCTGGATAATCGGTGTAAGTTCCGCATCCTTGCCATTAAAATCGGCCCGGACTTCATTATTGTCAATAATTTTCACATTGCTGACCAGCGGCTGTTCCAGCAGTTTTTCCCGCACGCTTTCGGCGGCATTCAGTGTCTTTATAATTAAAGTGCTGCCGGATTCGGCAACTTTAGCCATTCCGCTCAAATCCTCGTTTTGTAAATCTTTGGTTTGTACGCCTTTGGCACTGGCCAGCAGATTATGTAAAGACCCGGCGGCCAGCAGACGGCCTTTTTCAATAATTACAGCACCATCGCAAATATCCTGCAATTCAGATAAAATATGACTGCTGAGCAATATCGCCTTCCCCTGCCCCGCCAGCACCTTCAGCAAAGACCGCAACTCCAGCCGGGCGCGCGGATCCAGTCCGGCGGCCGGTTCGTCCATAACCAACACTTTAGGGTTATGAATCAACGCCCGTGCCAAACTCACCCGTTGTTTCATGCCTTTAGACAATGCGGCCAAACTTTTATACCGGATATCACCTAATTGAGTAAACTCCTCAATTTCCAGCAGAATTTTCCGGCGCTGATCGCCCTGCAGTTTAAAACAACGAGCAAAAAAGTCCAGATATTCCCACACCCGGATATCTTTAAAATCCGGTAGCGAGTCCGGCATATAGCCCACATAATTACGCACAACTTCCGGGTCGGTAATTACCGACACATTATCATATAACACATCGCCGGAGTCCGGCAGTTCCAGCGTAGACATAATTTTAATCGTCGTAGTTTTTCCCGCTCCGTTCGGGCCGATAAAGCCGATGATATTGCCGGATTCAAACTCAAAAGAGATATCATCAACCGCCCGGTTTTTGCCAAATGAACGTACTAAATTTTTAACTTCTATCTTCATTGTTCCACTCCTGCAGTTTTACCAAACACCACCATTTTAAACTCAAACTCTTCCGGCACATAGCCCGGATTTATCATTGCCGGCATTAAAGTTTCGGCCACATAGCTGTTTTCTACACAAAAACTGCGAGCCAAGCTCAACCAGTTTCCGGCTTCTGAATCCAGCAAACTTGATGCATTATAAAAAGGAGCTTCTCCGGGGTCATAAGACTCACTGTATCGATGATCCAAAACCATTACCGCCCGACTGCCGGGTGGAATTACGCCGGTATGATAAAAAAACCAGCCGTTTTCATCCCGGAAAACCAGCTGGGTAAGTGCAGTCCCCAAGCCGTTTACCACCTCAATTTTCTGTTTATCATCCGTGCGGTAAAAGCGCAACTTTTCGCTTTGTCCGGCTAACCGCACTACGCAGTATTCAGACTGAATGCGGGGCGAGACAATATCGGCGGCATAATGATTATTCCGGGTAGTATTCAACCGCATTTTTTCATACTGTTCAAAAAGTGGCAAGTCAGAATATTCAAAGTCGAATCCGCCGGGAATATTCAGCGGCGAATAAAGTTTAAACCGCCCGCAGCTTAACGCCTCGCCGGTGGTTTGATCCAGCCACAACGCCGCCCGGCCGACTCCTCTGGAGTACCACCCTTCATTTATACTTACCGTTATAATAACCGCCGCACAAAACAACAAACTCAATACCGGCGTGGTAATCAGCATATACAGCTCTTTTTTGCGCCATTTCAGAATGCCGTAATTTACGGGGCCGATTAACAACACAAACCCCGCCAACACCCATAGAACAATATTCAATGGCATATCCGGTAACTTGATATCTGGAACGGATAGTGGTGCAGTGGCCAACCCCCAGTTTGTATTTTGCGTATTTAGCAGGCGGTTTAACTCGTCAAAATTCACATATTCCTGTACCCGCTCCAACTCATGGCGCTGAAAATCAGTCGGCGCCAGATTCTGCCACGCCGTTATTGCTCCGGGCTTGAACAACCGGAGATAACAGATTTTCCCCCAGCCGAGATTTTGAGTAACGCTTAAATTCTCACCGGTTAATCCGTCCGGCACATTCACGGTATTGTCGCCCACAATAAGCAGCAAAGTACCGCCCATTTTTACATATTTCTGCAGAACATTCATCACCTCCGGCGGCGGCAACTGGTCGGCATTCAGCATAATAACTTTATAACCCAGATAACTTTGTATTCGCCGCGGCCACTGCCGCAAATCCAGCGGCGAAACCACCAGATTGGCATAGTTCATCGGCAAAATTTTGTCCAAGTTAAACGCCCCGCACTCCGGAGCGGCTAAAACGATATTGTCTTCCATATAAATTGACGGCAACGGCATTTCGCCATAACTGCCGTTAAGCCAAAGTTGCAGCTTATCCCCGCCAACCGTGCCGTAATGACTGCGATAATAATTGTTTTTGCCATACACCGGCATAGACAAATTAACGTACTGAGTAGAATTTTTCGGCACCATCACCGTTCGTTCCACCTGATTGGTGACGGTGTTATTTTCCAACTTTACCAGTAACGTAATATTTACATCCTCCGGCCGACGGTTTGCAATTCTAAACTCCATATCATAAAAACCGTAACTTGGCACCGCCCCGCCCAAACCGGGAACAACTTCCACCTCAACGCCCTTAAAATCGGCGGCCGACAATGGTAAACACATAGTGCAAAGTGCCAGAATCAAGACACCTAATAACTTGTAATTCATTGTTTTATGCCTCCTGCGTCACCTTAATACTGTTTGGCCAGTCAATGCCCGCCGGATCAATTTTCTTCAGCAGGATATCCACAATATCCTCACTCTTAACCTTGTCCAGCCGGGCTTGATAGTTTAACAGCAATCGATGCCGCAACACCGCATGAACCACACTGCGGACATCCTCAAACGCCGCCACCGGCCGGCCGGAGAGCAACGCCGCCGCCCGGCACGCCTCCGCCATAGCGATAGCGGCACGCGGCGACGCCCCGTACACCACATATTTTTCCACCTCCGGAATCGCCGCCGGACTGCCCGGATGACCGGCCGCCACCAAGCGGGCAATATACGCCGCCACCGGCTCGCTGAGTTGAATCTGATCCATGGTGGCAAACAACTCCTGTAAATCGGCGGCGGAGAGTTTAAATTCAATTTGCGGCGGTTCACCACGCCGGCGTTCCGCAATAATTCTGGTCAGTACGTCGGCATCCACGGTCTGCACATCCACCTTAAACAGAAAGCGGTCCAACTGCGCTTCCGGAATCGGATAAGTACCCTCCAGTTCAATCGGGTTTTGCGAAGCCAGCACAAAAAACGGCTGGGGCAGACAGCGGGTTTCGCCCAGCAAAGTAACCGCATGTTCCTGCATGGCCTCCAGCATGGCGGACTGAGTTTTTGGCGACGCCCGGTTAATTTCATCCGCCAGCAGAATATTGGTAAACACGGCGCCGGGTTGAAACTCCATGCGGCGGGTCCCGTCCGGCATAGTTTGTAAAATATTACACCCTAAAATATCGCTGGGCAGTAAGTCCGGCGTAAATTGAATTCGCTTAAAATCTAAAGACAACAGTTGACTTAACGCCTTTACCAGTGCAGTTTTACCCACACCGGGCAACCCTTCCAGCAACACATGCCCCCGGCTTAAAATGCCGATTAAAAGTAAACGGTGAACATTATGATGACCTAATAAAATCCGATCCAGTTCACTTAAAACCCGCTCAATTTTGCTCCGGGCGCTCCCCAGAGCTTCCGGTGTCAACAATTCGTTATTCATCCTGCCGTTCCCCTTTATATTAAGATTACTATTTATCTTGATTCAGATACCATTCCACCGTTTGGCGATGCTCCGGGTTGATAACCGCACGGCGTGATTCCCGACCGCCGCCAGTGGCCTGCAACCCGCCGCCGACGGCGGTTTTCTGCTCCTCTTCAGCTTTATTCGGCGCACTGGATACTTGCATTATCGTTTGTGATTCCCTGGCTAAATTGGCCTCCAGCCCCAACGGGTTGTCCACATCGGTCATTTGAGTATTGCCGTTATAGGCTAAATCGGCATCCGCCCGGCCACGGTTCACACCGCCGGAACCGAAAGCATCGCCCAACGCCTTGCCTAAACTTGGTGAACCAAAATTGCGGCGTAAATACTCCACCAATAACCGTTCATTGGCCGGATTATCGCTTGAACCGCCGCATTGTTTGGCATTTTTGCAGGCTTGAGCGGCCAATTTTCCGGCCATCAATTTACTTAATTTGTCCATTTGAGCCGCAGAACACGATTTTAAAGCCCGGCTCATACTGGCCAAATCTTTTTTACTCATGCATTTATTGGCTGAATTATTACAATTTTTCTGAATTTCAGCCAACGTTTTTGCCAATTCAGGATTATTTTCCGCCTCTTTGCGGAGCATTTCCATCAACTCTTTACTGATTTGCGGAGTAAGACTCTGGAGCGGTAATTCGGCGGCTAAATCCGTCAGTTGAGCTGCGGCGGAGAGATTACTTAAATTATTTTGAATATCTTTAGCGGCTTCAGCGGCGGCATTTTGCAGTTTTTCGTCCATCGCGGCCAGCAAGTCATAGACTTTGGCGGCTTCTTCGGCCCGATTTTCTTCGGCCAGTTTCTGCAGGTCGTTCCGCAGTTCTGCGGCGGTTTCGCCTGGTATAATCTGCTCGGCCTCCAGCAAGTCAATTTTTTCGGTCAAGTCAAGCTGTTCGGCCGTAATATCCAGCCGCCGTAGTGGTTCCACGGTTTTTTCCGGCGGAGTCGGCGTCAACCATGCCCCAATCGCAAAGATGCCCCCTACCCAGAACGGCAACCAGAAATACTGATTTTTCCACCTTACGTCCGGCAAGTCGGGCAATTTTATCTGTTTAGCCCATAAACTGAAGTCAAATTCGCCCCATCCGGCCAGCCAGCCGCCGCCGTTCAGATTCACCGAGTCCAAATATATCAGCAGTTTTTTCCGGCTTGGCACCTGCTTAACTGCCAGCCAGACCGCCCACAGCGTAATCAGGAAAAAAAGTGCCAATCCCGCCCAGAGTTGAACCGCCGCCAGTTGTGCCGGATTCAAATACTTGGCCAGCAATATGCAGCCGCCGTAAATCAGAAGTCCGCCGCCGCAACGTGGAATCCACGCCGCCATAAACAACCTACACCACAGGCGCAACTGAAATTTTGCCGCTAATTTTTCAGGTTGTGCATAAAACTTAAATTCACTCATATAGCCCCCGGTTAAATGCATAATTTTTATTACCGTCA
>CAZEHZ010000057.1:0-14227 GCA_964512385.1 uncultured Victivallaceae bacterium
TTTCAGCCAAAACAAAAAGATGAAGAGATCACGGTGATTTCTTCACGGATTCAGGGTATAGTAAAAAAGTTTGATAATTATGTTTTGCCGGGGAGCGGAGGAAGAGGAGAATAATCAATGGAAATAGATTTAATTCATGCGTTAAATTTCAGTCCGGCAGGGCATACCGCCACGGCGGTGGAGGCGGTGGCAAAAGGGTTCGGGCAAACGTACCGGATGCTGGATATCTCGAATCGGGAAACCGATTTTGCACAATGGAGTTTTGATGTTAATGATGTCTGCATCGTCGGCGTACCGTCTTTTGGCGGGCGAGTGCCGCCGGTGGCGGTAAAACGACTGTCGGCAATGCGGGCGGAGCATACCTTGGCGGTGCCGGTGGTAACTTACGGCAACCGGGCGTATGACGACACATTGCTGGAGTTGCAGGACACTTTGCAGGAGCGTGGTTTTACCGTAGTTGCCGCAGTTACTGCGGTGGCGGAACACACCATCTGCCCCGCCATTGCCCACGGCCGCCCCAATGCGGCGGACTTGGCCGAATTAACCGGCTTCGGCAAACAAATAAAAGCGCATCTAAACAGTACGGACATTTTTCATAACATAAAACTACCCGGAAAATTCCCATATTGTAATTATGACGGTGTGCCGTTCAAACCGGAAACCGGCAGTAAATGTATCAAATGCCGTCGATGCGCCATGCTTTGCCCGGTGGGAGCGATTCCGCCGGAATCCCCGAATCAAACGAATGGTAAATTATGTATAACCTGTATGCGTTGTATAAATATTTGTCCGGCCAAAGCCCGCAGTCTTTCGTGGCTGGTTCGCTTTACCGCCCAGCAAAAATTGAGCAAACTATGTACAGACACCGGCAAAAATGAACTGTTTATCAAGGAATTAGACTATGCTGAAGCATAAATAGTCGATTGATGCCGATATCACCCATCAGCAAAAAGCCGTAATTTCAGTTGCAATTTTTAAGAACCGCTGATACAGGAGTTCCGCCTCCGCTTGTTTGGTAACGGCTAAAGGATTAGTTTTTACCATCTGTTGTGCCGCTTCTGTTACGGAGTCATACTGTTTTATGGCGGCCATGCCCAGAATTGCCGCCCCCAGTAGCGAGGCCTCGGTATTTTCCGGTAAAAACTTCTGCTGATTAAACAATGCTCCGGCACAATTCCGCACCGCCGCTTCTCTGGCCGCCAATGCATGTAGAATCAAATATTTTTTGCCGCCGGTCAACGCCTCCATCAAGTCGGCACACTGCCGCAAAGCACACAACGTGCCGAATACCGCTCCGGCAAACAAGTCCGCCTGATTATGCCGAGCCGAAAGCCCAGCCCAACCGCCGCATGGCGTGTAGTCCATATACGGCGCCCCCCGCCCCAGCAAGTACGGCATAAACAACGGCAAATCGGCCGTAATTTTTTTAGTGGCCGCTAAACGGAACAATTCGTCAATCGCCACATTATGCTGTTTGGCCAGCCATTCAAATGAAAATCCGCCGCCCGGCATACTGCCCAAATACAGCTCCTGCCCCGGCACGGCGTAGGCAAACACAAATAATTTGCCGAACAACTTATGCCCCTGCCCCGCCGCTCCGGTACCCAGCAACTGCCCCGCCGTACCTAAAGTAAGCGACAAGCTATCCTGATTTACATTACTCCCCAAGGCCGCCGACGCCAAATCGCCGCATCCGGTAACCACCGGAGTTCCGGCCTTTATGCCGATTCGTTTGGCGGCGGCTTCGCTCACATAACCGCATACGCCGCCGGACGGATAAATTTCCGGAAACTTTGCTTCATCCAGCGTTAACGCCGCCATCAGCGACCGGTTCCAACCGGCGGTTCTTAAGTCGTACAGTAAACTGCCGGAGGCATCCACCGGGTCGGTAACAAATTTGCCGGTTAAGGCCTGAATTATCACCTCTTTACTCTGTAAAAACGCCGCCGTTTGCCGATATAATTCGCCGTATTCGGCTTTAAAACGTAAAATTTTGGGCAAGGTAAACACCGGAGCCGCCAAATTATTGGCCGCCAGTTCCAGTTCCGCTTGATATTCGGAATTTAAAAAATCGGACTCGGCCTGACAAGCGTTATCGCTCCATAACCAAGCCTCCGTCAACGGTTCGCCGTTGATGTTATATGGCAACATAGCGTGCATATTGCCGGTAACGGCCACGGCGTCAATCCGCCCGGCGGCAGTCTGATTGAGTTCCGCTAAAAACGCCCCGGCACAGCTCCGCCACACGGCGGCCTCCTGGCGATCCGGCGAAGCGGCTCGTGCCAAGCGTTGACTTAGCAAATGCTTCAGTTGCCCATGTTCATCAATCAACGCCGCCTTTATCCGGCTGGTGCCGATATCCACTACTGCTATGTTGGCCATAAATCACCACCTTTACGGGAGTAAAAATGCGTTGCGAATCTCCGGATCGGCCAAAAGTTTTTCATTAAACTCCCGTCCGCCCGGAGCGTTGGAACTCTTAAACACCGGAGCCGTAATGTTCATAGCATTCAACTCCGCCACTGCTATGGCCGAAATTGCGTGCATAATGAATGACCCGGCCATAGTGGACACCGGCCCCATGCCGAAGTCGCCCACTTGGATTGACGCATCGCCGCACGGCACTTGATTATCAATCATCACCGCCTGAGGAGCCAACGCCCACAAATTAGCAATTCTACTATGGTTGCCCCGCTGAGTCCGATAGTTGCCCGACGCCACAATAATCAACTTTACCCCACGTTTTAACGCCGCCGCCGCCACCGCCACCGGAGCGGCGTTTTTGGCCGAGGTACTTAACACCACCAGCACATCGCCCTCGCCCATTTGCGAACACGCCACAATGCTGTTGCCCAGCTCCTCATTACGCTCCACCGCACTGGACAAAAACCCCGGCGTGTTGCTGATATTCATTCCCGGCCCCCACAACGGCCGCCAAAACGCCGGAGCTCCGGCTCGAAAAAACACATCCTCCGCCAGAATTGCCGAGTGCGTACAACCGAACACATAAATATGTTTTCCGGCGGCATAGGCATTCGCCACCAGTTTTCCGGCGGCGTTAAAGGCGGCCTCATTTTGTTCCGCCACCAGTTGCAGAGTCTCCGTGGTGCGGGTTAAATAGGTTTGCAGTATATTATTCATTTGTTTCCTCTTAAACTTACAGGTTGCCCGCATGCCACGCTGTCATAACAGCCGTTCATGGCCGCTATCGTGCGGCGGTGCCATGCCAGATTTATCAGCGGAGTTTTATGATTACGGATACAATCCACAAATTCATCCACCAGCCCCACCCATTCATCAAAATAGGTATACTGCACGGTAAAACGGTCATTCGGGGCGCCGTTATGATACACATTCGGGCCGAAACAGTCGCACACCACCGTGCCATTTTCGCCGATTACCGTAATATCCACCTGCATCCGTTTGGGGAAAACCTCCCAGCCCGGCGCCGGAACCGGCAACCGTTCCTCCATTCTGGACCAAGACGGATCAAACAAAAACACGGTGCCGTCGGTCATGCGGCCGTTACACATAATCATATCCTCCACCGCTAAATCCGGGCGGATATTCGGGGCAACTTCGGCAAAAATAGAGTCAAACTCCGCATTGGTCAAATGCCGGATCAAGTCAAAAATATGCGGATGGTCGCACAACGCCCCGCCCCGAAAACGTGGATCCCCGGCCTTCAGCGGCACCCGCTTGCCGTAACTGGCCTCCGGACTGCCCTGCCACGGGAACGCCCACACCGGCGACAGCGTAATATTAGTTGCCTGAATCGCCTTAATTTTACCGATTTCGCCCGAAGCCAAAATCTGTTTTAGCCGCATAACCACCGGGTTATAATGCATTTCCAACTCCACTTGGCAAACAATTCCGGCCGCCTCCACCACCTTGATCATTTCGTCATATTCCTGCATATCAAAGGTGGGAATCTTCATCATTAAAATATGAATACCCCGTGCGGCGCACATTTTCACCTGTTCCAAGTGCTTATTATTGGCGCTGGCCAGCACCACGGCCTCAATATCCGGGTGTTTGGCAAACATCTCTTCCGCACTTAAATAACACGGCACCGGGTTCTTATACAAATCATAAACATCTTTGGCGGCTTGGTCGTCGGCACAAGACGCCACCCACTCCAGTTTAGCGTTATCCTGTAAAGTCTGATAATATTTCCGGGTATGACCATGAGTCAAACTCATCATTGCAATCTTTAACGGCTTCATTATTTTACCTCCATCATCTTAATCGCCCGCCCGTCGGCCGCCGATTGATATATTGCCTGCATTACCGGTTGCTGAGCCTGATCCGCCGCCTGCCACTGCTGCCAGAGTTGCGGATTTTTTAGCACCGCAAAAGCGGCACGCACCAGCCAAATTTCGGCAGTGTCCAAGCCGAAAAGTTCAGCATCCACATCGGTGTACGTTTGGGTAACGCCGGGCTTAAAAACGTAAATAGACTCCTGCGGCACTTGGGTATCCACGGTGCGGTCGCAGGCAATCCCACGCCGGGCAATGATTTCATGCCGATCCACCGCAGTTCGATTCGGCGGCAACAGTACCGAACACTCAATGCTAACGCTTTTGCCGTCGGCCAGCTTTAACAGCACGTTGGCAATCCGGTTCTCCGCCGCCATCACCGCATACACCGACGCAATGGCGGATTCGCCCAGAAACACCGCTAAATCGCACTCCCGATAAAGCTGTTCCGCCAATTCCAGCTTACCATCCATCACCGCAAACCGCAGGGTGGACACATCTTCCAACGTACCATTTTGGATAATATTTTTCAACTCGGTAAACCGGCGTTCAATCCGCCACGGCAACAATTTAATTTGCTTATGGCCACG
This sequence comes from uncultured Victivallaceae bacterium, assembly GCA_964512385.1. GTDB lineage: Bacteria > Verrucomicrobiota > Lentisphaeria > Victivallales > Victivallaceae > CALXXL01. The sequence continues at coordinate 4,850 of CAZEHZ010000057.1, forward strand.
GCAAGTTAAAACGCCGCCGTCGCCAATCGTACCGTTTACATTCTGTGGATATTTGGCCAGCAGAAACTGCAACTTTTCATTCATTAATGCCAGATTCATAATTATTTCCCCAATACCTTCTTATAGTTTTCGCCAATTCTATCCCACAATTCCAAAGCGTTTGGAGCGGCCAGCACGGTGCCGTACCCACCCCGGTAAGTCCACGCCGCCAAGCGATCCACGCCTAAACTTTCATACAACTCCACCACATCGTCAATCTGTTTAAAATCGGCGGGTTGTTTATAGTAGCCCATCAGCCAGCGTTCGGATTTTTTGCCATACTTTTTGGCCATCGCCACGGTGCGTTCCGTAATCTGCTTAAAGAATCCCGACGGCAACTCCCACGCAATAATGGTGGTGGAAAAGACATCAAAATACGGACAGGATGCCACCATATCCCAATTATCATATCCCCGATATTCGCTGACATAATAGCCGTTTAAGGTGGCGTGTACACAGCAGGTAATTTCCAAATCCGGATTGATCTCTTTAATTTTGCGGCTGGTATCCGACAAAACAAACATGGCTTCCCGCCAGCGGAACTGTTTAACATCGTCATTCATCACATGGGGCATCTCATAACCGTAGTAGTCCAAAAATTTCTTTTGGCACACGGGGCAACGGCAAGTCCAGTCCTCGCCGGCCCCGCCGGTAATGGAGGCGTAGGATTTGGGGAACGCATAGTGCGGTTCATCCCAAAAGAACCCGTCCGCCCCGGCTTCTTTAGCCAAGGCCAGACACATGTTCTGGAAATAATCCCGAAAGCTGTTGGTATTAAAGCACGCATACGGCAATTTTTCGCCGGTCAACGCCGACACCTGTCGATTCTCCACATTATTCTGTAAAAATTTGCTGACTTGTTCGCCGCCGAAATACTTGCCCACGCCCCACGGGTCCAGTAACACTCTTAACCCTAATTGATGAGCCGCCGCCACAATTTCCGGAATATTGGGGCGCCAGAAATCAAAATCAAATTCCGTAACCGCTAAAATCACCGTAGTACAGCCGTGCGCCAGCATCTCTTTAAAATCCGCCGCGGCATGTTCCACATAATTCAAGCCGTAGTAACTGATTGCCGTTTGAGTAATTGCCATTTGGGTTCTCCATATTAAAGCTTAATTTTTGTTACCGTTTAATATAGGACGACATCCGCAATTCTGCAATCGGAAAAATGACGATATTTTTATGAATAACGCTTGAAATATATAAAATAATCGGCTATTTTATGATAAACAACGTATAAAAACATGAAAAACGACGATTTAAACCAGTTAATCACTTATGCCGGAGAACTTGCCGAGCCGGAAAATCTTTTTTCCGGTCTGCGTCTGCCTGTCGATTTTATTCTGCCGGAAAATATTCTGGTGTTTTATCATAACTACACTGCGCCCGCCCCGAACGCCCACAGCCGCTATACGCTGGTGATTCCGCTGGATAAGATGATTTATTTTATTGAGCAGACGCAACTTCAGCTCTCGCCCGGCATGGTACTGCTGGTTCATCCGCACACCATGCGTTATCTGCACCCGGATTCCGCCGGATATCGCCGGCTATTCATCACCTTTACGGCCACCGCTCAGCGGGATTTTCTGCCCGGCAACCAGATATTTCATTTAGACACTGCTCATTTAAAGCTGTTGTGGGAGTTTCTGCAAAGTTATCGGAGTGGCCAAGCGGAAGTTTGCGCCGTTCGGTTGTTTCTTTTACTTAACTCATTAAAATCGGCCCATGCCGCTCAAGTTTGCGCCAATAAACTGCCCGGCAGTATTGCCGGAGCGATACGTTTTATTGAACAACACCTGAATACGCCGCTCGGCATAACGCAGGTGGCCGAGGCCGTCGGCTTGTCCGAAAGTCATTTGCGTTGTCTGTTCAAAAAACATTTAGGCACTACGCCGGGGCGATATCTGCTGTGTCAGCGTTTAGACGCCGCCAAATACCGCCTGCTGCAAACCGACCAGAGCATCAGTGACATCGCCCAAAGCTGCGGTTTTAGCAACGTCTTTGTTTTCAGTGCATTTTTCAAAAAAAACACCGGAATCACCCCATCGCAATTCCGGCGAAAAAGTAATTGACGCAATTATATATTTTGTTTAACCAACTCATTTAGCTGTTTACGCAGGTTTAGCACGGCGGCCTCGCCACGCGGATATTCCGTCATGCTCATGCGGCCTTGGGGCGACACTTTATCCAGCATGGCCGCCAATTTTTCCCGCCCGATCCGAGTTTCCAGCCACTGCAACACCCGCATATCCTGCAAGCCGGCATAAAAAACCTCATGCCGTAACGAGTCCAGCGGCACGCCGCCGGAACCGGGATACACCATAAACGCATCGCCGGGCGGAAACCCGTAATTAGCGTCCAATACGGCAAACGGATTGATTGGGAACAGCGAGAACTGCGAATAGTAAAAATTAAATCCCCATTGTAAAAATCCGGCGATATCATAACGATACAGCAACGTTCCCATTATCCGGGTTCTTGCCGACGGCATATTCAGAAAACGGTTACTGGTTTTCCGCCATTCACAGCAGCAATAATATGTCCAGCGTTCCGGGATATCCAACGCCATAAACGGCTCAATCGCCTCGCACGACGGAATCGGAGTCGAGATTAACCCTAATTGGTAAAACGTTGCATCCGACAACGCATCGCAAGTCTTAAACCCCTTAACCAACGGCAGTAAAAACTCCGCCGCCGGTTGATAGGTGGCCAAATGTCTGGTAAGATTAGGCTCATCCGAACAATGAAAATAGGTGCGATGCTGTAAATTATGTTTTTTCAGCCAGCCGGTCAACTCCGGCAGAAACGCGGCCAGAAATGCTTGATATTCCGGCGAAACCGCCTTGGTTTGCCAGCCGAAAATCTGCTGTTCCACACCCGCTTTTTCGGCCATAATTTTAGGCGTAAACTCGGCGCCCCACTGGGTATACAGGTGCGAAATTTCAAAATACTCCACCCCCTGCCGCTCCGCCATTTCCACCCAGCGGGCCAAACGGGAAAAATCGAACTCATAGCCCGAATCCGTTACTTTTACCTGCACCAACTGCGTAGTGGGGCGTTCACCGCCAACCGCCGTATCCAATGGCGGCGTAAATACCGGAGTCAACAACATATTTATGCCGTGATGCACCGCATTAGCCACAAAGTTTTCCACAATCCGCCAATGCTCTTCACTCCACATCGGCACATTATAATACACGGCTAAACAGTCGGCATGAAACCATTCGGTATGAATCAGTTTCTGCGGCGGCAAAACGGCGTCCAGAACCTCTAATTTAAACGTAACCGGAGCGGCGTTTTCGTGAATTTTCACGGTTATCGGGTAAACTCCGGCCGGGCAATCCGGCGGAATCATGGTGGTTATCCATAAAGACTCCCACTGATGAACCGACGTATTCACTTTATTTTCATTGGTTTTCACCATTTCAAGCGGAGTCAATATATCGGGATAAAGCCCGGCCGTCTGGCGTAAAACGTCGTTATCCGAAGCTAAGATTGTAGCCCGTACCGGCACGTAATCCACCTTGCGGACGGTGATATGTTTTTTCAGCGGCGACTCCAACTCAACCGTTAAAGCCGCACCGCCGAAAAACACCTCCGCATCCATCCGATATGCCAGAATAAACGAAAATTTTTCGCCCTTTAACGCCGCATCCTGCTCATACGCACGGTCTTCCGGTGCCGAGTCCGGAAAAACCTTAGTTAAAGCACTGCATAAACGGGTGGTTACGGTGAATTCCATTTTTATCGCTTATTCCTCAATGGTAATGGCAAACATATAATACGGATAAGTTTTGCCGTTCAGTACAATATTGTCAATGACTTTTTCCGGTTGCGGATTGGTCAAGGTCATATACCAGAAGCGGGAATCGCCGGACTTCAGCGACCGTTTCAGCGGCAACGACAGATTACAATCATTCCCCGGCATGGCAATGTCGGTACCATATTTCACCGGCACGGTAACGCTGGTGTCATCGGCATAATTGATCGTATATTCGGCCACCACAGTTCCTTTGTCGGTAACATCAATACGCTGCAGGAAAGTATGCAGAATATAGAGGTTTTTGGCCTTGCGGTTTACCGGAATGGTTACCGAGTCCGGGAATACCGGGTTGCTTGGCGACTTTACGGTAATAGCGGCCGGCATCCCATTACGGGTCATCGGCATAAATTTCACATTAATCTGTTCCAGATTATCCGCCACTTGAGTTGCACCGGAAATATTTTCCAACCCGAACGGGTGCTTGGCGGTGTCCAAACTCAAATTCGCCGCATTGCTTAAGTCCAGCATCACACCGGCGCCGAACTTGTCCGCCGTTAAAGATTCCGGAAAGAAGCGGCGAGCCAGTTCATGCCCGGCGGAAAAGTTATTAGCCGATTCCGACACATCCCACGAACGGGACGCCCCCGGAATATACGCCGCCACCTGACCGTATTCACGCTGGAATAAAGTGGCCGAACCATCGTATCCGGCCCAAATCGTGGTCATGTATCCGGTCGAACTGGTCTCTTTGGCCAAGTTGGTAAGTTTGCGGATATTCGTGGTTGAATCCCAGCCGCAAAGCACTACCGGGAAACCTTCTTTGCGTAATTCGTACACGGTATTTTCATCAATAGTGTCGCCGTAATTCCAGAATGCAAAATAGATGTCGCGCGGCAAATTCAGGCGACCGTCGGCCAAACCGAATGCCCCCTGCGGATGGCGTGGAGTACGGATAAACATATCATGCCACATCATCATCTTCATATTATTTTTTTGGCAATAGTTGTAATAGAACATAATATCATCCATAATCAACTTACCGCCGCCCTCGGCACGGTTGGCGGGGATAGTCGGATAGTTTGCTTCGCTGCCAACTTCGTCATGGCCGATATGCAGCATAGATGGCTGGAACAACTCCACCACTTCATCCAGCACACTTGTCATTAACTCATGCACCTTGGGATTACGGACGTTATACACATTAAGAGTGCCGGGATTTTCCGCCAAATCCACATTCTGCCCATTCTTGAACAACCATTCACAATGCCCCAAAGACTGAAACAGCGGAATTACTTCCATATAATTCGCCTGCGCATACTCCACCAGCGCCTTTAAGTCGGCCTTGCTCATCGCCCAGTCCTGCTTAATCGATTTTAACGAATCCCACGCCGCATATTCGCATTCGATAAACAGCGTGTTGATTTTGCCCGGAGCATAGAGTTTGTCAATAAACTCACTCTGTACCCGCAGCGAGTCTTTATCCACCATAAGTAAATTTGCCCGCATATCCAAATCGGGCCAGTCGGTCATTTCGCCGCACTGCGCCTTGGTGGTGCGGAGCGACTGCAGTGCATAAAAGGCGCCGCGCGGAGTTTTGGCGGTAATCTCAACCTTTTCCGGCGTAACCTTCATATAGTAGCCTTCGGGATGAGCCGGAGCTTTTTCCGCATTTTCGGCAATTGTAACAAAAATACCTTCGCCCTTGCCGGTCTTATTCGGGTCAAAAGTTTGAGCGGCCACTTTAGCGGCGGCGTTTTCAAATTTCTGCCGTTCCGCCTCGCTCAACTCACTTTGCCACACCACTTTAGCGGCGTTGTCTTTGGCCGGGGCATAAGTGCCGTCGGCTTTAGCCCATTGTTTAATTGCGGGCAAAACCGGTTCCGCCAAGCTGATGGAATTTCCGGTAATATCGGTCAATTCGGCATTTTTGACCGCGGCCTCACCAATTGGCAACGGGCGGGAAAACTCCATGCCGGGATTCATTTTAAACTCAATGGCAAAAGTATTTACAAACCGTTCCTGCGGCTTCAGCATCGTTTCGCTGACAAACAACAGGCCTTTTACCGATGTATACCATTCGCCCCAGCAGGCGCCGTCGTTACGGGCGTCGCTGATCCCGAAGGTGTTGCCGTCTTTACTTTCCACGGTAAACACGCCGCAGTCGCCGTCAAACTCCACCTTTACGGCATCTTCAACTATGTTGGTGGTAAAATGCGGCGGTTCATCAGCCAATTTGCCCTCTACTACCTGACCGTCCTTCAGCGTGGCCTTAAAAGAGGCCGCACCTACGGTTTTGGCCGGAATCAGCAACGAGCAATACTCTAATAAAGCCGGTTCATTTTTCAGCATGGTAACATCCAGCGTAACCACAATTTGGTCATCAACTTCTTCGGCGGAATAAGCGTTTAAAGAGAAATCCTTACTCTTATAGGTCTGAATTTTTTTATTGCCCTCTACGGCATTCTCCAGCTGAGTATACGCATTAAAGAAATATTTATGTCCCCACGGCGGTTCCACGGCAATAATTCGTGAAAAGCTCACCAGTTCCAAGCCGTCCGCCGCCAGATTCAATCCGCTTTGAGTCAACTGTACATCATAGTCCATTGCGCCCAACGCCGCCGGAATACAGCCCGCCCCCAACAATACCTTTTGCCAAATTTTTGCCATTTTACACTCCAGTTTTCAAAATTTATTACGTTTTAAAAGATAAAATAGCACATATTTTCGTCTAATACAAGGCATCAAAATAGTTTATTGCAAATATTTTCTTCCCGCCGGCAAAAAATCTAATTGGTCTCGTATCGTTATGCATTATAATGTGGTGGCGCATCGCAGGTAAATGCCGACGGCAACCGGGCTTGAGCATCGGCCGCTAAAAGTTGTTCAGCCTCCTGCCAAATATTTTTAAACGTGAGCCGCTCTTTTTCCCGCCATGCCATTTTTAAAGCCTTTTCATACTCCGGTTCCGCCCCGGCCGCATTCGACTGCAACAACAATAACGCATACAACAGTTGAGTGTTGGAAAATTCCGCATCGGCGGCAAATGACAATTTTACATGCGTCATAGCCTCGTCATAACGCTTTAGCTGGCAATAAGAATCCGCTAATCTAAACTGCACTTCGCTTACCGACACCGGCAACGCATCACGCTGTTCAAGCGCCAGAAAAAAATATTTTACCGCCTGTTCCCAGCGGCCGCCGAAAAATAACATACTCCCATAATAGTATAACATTTCCGGGGCAATTTCACTTGCCGATATGGTGTCCAGCACGGTCAACATTTGGTCAAAACGCCCCAATTTATACAGTAACTCCGCCTTAAAAAACAGGTCGCTCCAATCGCAGTTTTCCTGTAAGGCAAGTGCTTTTTCCAAATCTTTCAACGCCTCGGCAAAACGTTCCATTTCATCAAGCATATAAGCCCGCTGCCAGTATGCGTTACAAAACTCCTCCAGCTCCAGCGAACGGGTAATCGCTTTTAACGCTCGATCCGGATTATCGCATTGCCGTTCAAACAACGCTAAATTAAACCACGCCGCCCCCAAATTAGGAAAACGTTTGGCCACCCGCCGGGCTTCCTGCAAACTATTCTTATCAAAACGCCCCAATAAAAACCAGGCTCTAAGCCGAACCAAATAATCATCCGGCCTCAATATGTCCACCGCTTCCAACTCGGCATAATACTTTAACATAGCTTCGGCGTCATCTTTTTCTTCCGCCAGTCTCAACTGCATTCGTATGATATCAACATCGCCGGGTTCCAGTTGCCGGGCTTTAATAAAATCCTGTTCCGCCTCGTTAAAACGCCCCTGCCGTTCATAGCAAATGGCACGATTTATAAAAACCATCACATCGTCGGCAGCCAACTCTTCGGCCCGGTTATAATCAGCCAACGCCTGCCCGCCATTGCCCAGACTGTCATAAATATCGCCCCGCAAAACATACGCCATTGCCCGTGATTTTTCATAGCCGATACAGCGGCTTATGGCTTCCAACGCCTCGTAGCCACGGTTCATATGCTGTAAAGCGTAACTTTTATAGTAAAAAAATCCCGGTTCGCACGGATACACGGCCAATGCGTTTTCCGCGGCATCAAGCAACTCATCCCACCGCTCCATTTCGGAACAGTCGGTCAACGCCGCAAAAAAATCGTCTTTAGACTTTGCTTCCTGCGGTTTACTTTGCTTAGCCCATATCAATTGTGATGAATACTGCATTAATTATTGCCCTTAATTTTCCTCTTATTGAATAATGTAGCCGAAAATCCCTTATTGTCAAGGACAAAACTTTTTTAATGTCTCCGGTTTCTGTTTTTTTGCCGGATAATCGTAAAAACTCACAAGACGGAAAAATCAAAAATCTCCTTATGATTTCTGATTGACAATATGTGCAGCGGCAAATCATATTTTTGGCATATTTTTTGCCAATCTGAAACTTCGCAGATGTCTTTTTCCGTGGCCAGCCATAATGGAGTTTTTACCTGCATTATATACTCTTCACAAGACAGTGATTTTATCGGCCATTGCAGCGGCACATTATATAATATGATGTTTTGGACATTCGACTGCGTTTTTTTGGCATGCGCTATGAATAACTGCTTGCCGGCATTACCCACACAGAGCAATACCACCCGCTCCGCCGCCGCCACCGCATCCAGTACCGCCATCGTTTTTACTAAACCATGCGTTCCGCTGTCCGCCTGCCAAAAATAGACCTTATAACCCCGGTCAAGCAATGGTCGGATATATTCTCTTGCCGCATTGCTGCTGCCATAACCTGCGTCATAGACGAATAATACCGTTTCCGGTTGCAGTTTTTGCTTTGGAACGCCGGAGCCAAAATGGTATTGAGTTTCAGAACTCATTATAGTGTGAGTAGTAATCAGGTAAGGCAACTTATGAGCATAATACATTCCGCCGCAATAAACCGCTATGGATAACAACAGCGCAACCGCAAACGGAATAATAATATCCGAAAAGCTGTACTTGACGTTTTTGATTATGGCAATATTATAAATCAACAACACGATTAACAATAAAATAAAAATTACCGTTACCGACACCGTAATCATCATTGAACTGAACATGGCGTTTGCCATATAGCATACCGCCGCACAAATAATTCCGGAGATAATCGCATTCTTTTTAGAAAATTGAATCCGCATACTGCGCCATAATACCGCCAGAATGATAAACACTATTATGCCGGACAATAACAATCCGTATCCGCAGGCCAAAGACAGATAATCATTAATCATGTTACCATATGTGGCATTCAGCCATAGCGGTTGATGCCATGCCCTGTAAAGCATGACGGCGCCCGGTATTCCCACTCCGTCAAGCCAATTATCGTATATAATACATAAGGCCCCCCGCCACAATAATAATCGGTTCCATATCGAGCCTTCGGCAATATCGCCAACCGATGCTATCCGCCCGACTCCGCCGTTGAGCAAAAGTAAAATTACGGATAAGGAAACACCCGGAATAATTATTACCAGTTTGCGGAGCAAAATAAACAATAATCCCAATGCCGCCAAATAACCGTATAATCCCCCCCTTGAATATGTGGAG
>CAZEHZ010000058.1:0-14225 GCA_964512385.1 uncultured Victivallaceae bacterium
AATTTAATCACTTTTTTAGCGTTAGAACGTCATTTAAGCTCTAACACGCTGTCCGCTTATCGTGGCGACTTGACCGAATTTATTGAGTTTTGCCAAAATCTGCAAATTACACATCCGGCGCAAATCACCCGTGATATAATTCTGGATTATCTGGGCGACGGCCGGGATTCGGGGCTGGAAAGCACCACCTTGGCTCGTCGTTTGGTGGCGATAAAAATATTTTTGCGCTTTTTGGTGCGGGAGACGGTAATCGAAGCCGACGTAACCGCCGTAATGGAAGGGCCTCGTTTATGGCGGGTTCTGCCGGACTTTTTAAGCACGGCGGAAGTGGACAAACTTTTAAACGTCTTTGCCAACTCCGCCGCCGAGCCGCTCACTCAGCGGAACCGCACAATTTTTGAAGTAATGTACGGCTGCGGCGCCCGGGTAAGCGAAACCGCCAATTTAAAAGTAAGTGATTTGGATTTTGATAATGAATTAGTCCGTATTACCGGCAAAGGCAATAAAACCCGCATTGTCCCCATCGGGCGGATTGCGTTGCAGAGCGTAAAAAAATATTTGCACGAGGTCAGGCCGCTGTTGGTGGAGAAGCATCCGCATGAAGAGGTGTTGTTTGTGTCTAAAAACGGGCGGCCGTTAGACCGGGAATGGATCTGGAATTTAATCAAACAGGCGGCGGAGACCGCCGGAATAACTAAGAATATTCATCCGCATACCCTGCGGCATTCGTTTGCCACGCACCTGCTGGAAAACGGGGCGGATTTGCGGGTTATTCAGGAGTTGCTTGGCCATGCCGACATCTCCACCACCGAAATTTATACGCATGTAGACGGTAAACGCCTGCTGAAAATTCATCGCCAATTTCACCCCAGAAGCTAATAAATCAGGAGAATAAATTATGTATCAAGCCGATGAAAAACGTTATGAAAAGCTGAAGTATCAACGCTGTGGCCGTACCGGACTGAAATTATCACGCATTTCGCTGGGCATGTGGCACAACTTCGGCAGTGTGGACGATTTTGAAAACTGCCGCCAAATGGTGCGTACCGCCTTTGACGCCGGTATAACCAATTTTGATTTAGCCAATAATTACGGCCCGGTACCCGGCAGTGCCGAAACCAATTTCGGGCGGATTCTGCAGCAGGACTTTAAGACTTACCGGGATGAAATGACCATCTCCAGCAAGGCCGGATATTTGATGTGGCCGGGGCCATTCGGTGACGGCGGCTCCCGTAAATACCTAATTGCCAGTTGTGAGCAAAGTTTAAAGCGGCTGGGCTTGGACTACGTGGATATATTTTATCATCATCGCCCGGATGCCGAAACTCCGATAGAGGAGTCAATGCAGGCGTTGGCGCAAATCGTGCATTCCGGTAAAGCCTTGTATGCCGGAATCTCCAACTATCCGGCGGCGGAAACCAAGCAGGCTATAGCGATTTTAAAAGAGTTGAAAGTGCCGTTTGTACTGAATCAGATTCCGTTTAATATGTTCAACCGTTTTTATGAAGAAGACGGGTTGTTTGATTTGCTGGACACGGAAGGCGTGGGCGGCATTGTATTTTCGCCATTGGCGCAGGGACTGCTTACCGACCGTTATTTACACGGCGTGCCAACCGACTCCAGAGCCGCTAAAAACGATGTTTTCTTTGCCAAACAGCTCTCCGAGGGGGTAAACTGGATTTTCTGTTCTAAAAAAATCACGCCGCAAGTGGTGGCGTTGCTGAATAAATTGAATGATTTAGCCAAACAACGCGGGCAAACCTTGTCGCAAATGGCCATCGCCTGGGTGCTGAGCCGCCGTGGCGTTACCAGTGCATTAATCGGCGCCAGTCGGCCGGCGCATATTACCGACATTTGCGGCTGCTTGCAGAATGTGGAGTTTTCCGCCGCCGAAAATGCGGTTATTGACCAGGCCTGTGCGGAGTATTTAAGTTGTTAAAATGATAAAAGCGTTATTACGCCCGGCCATGATTTTCATCCCGTTTGCGCTTGGAGCGATTCTGCCTCAGGCGCATCGGCTTACATTTATGATACCGTGGTTTTTGGTCTGCATGCTATACATGGTATGTTTGCAGTTGAATTTAAAAGAGTTGAAGCCGGAAGCGGCGCATTTCAAATTGCTTTTACTGAACTTGGCAATGGGAATTGTGCCATATTTACTGTTAAAATATCTGTATCCGGCTAGCGAGGCGTTGGCAATGGCGGCGTTTTTTGCCGGAATCACCCCCACCGCTACAGCGGCGCCGGTGGTAATGAGATTTTTAAACGGCAAAGTGGAGTTTGTAGTTACAGCATTTGTAATAAACAACTTAGGAATATCATTACTACTGCCGCTGCTGCTCTTGTGGGTTACGGGGCGGGAAGATGCCTGGAGTTTTATGAGCTTAGTTTGCAGAACATTGTTAATCATTATGCTGTTGCCGTTGATTTTAGCCATGATTACCCGAAAAATTCATCCGGCGGCGCAAATGTGGCCTAAAAAAACCGGTAATTTCACCTTTTTAATGTGGTCAAGCATGTTGTTTATCATGGCGGCGAGTGCCTCTGAGTTTATCCGCAACAACCCGGAAATTCATCCGGCGATATTGTTGGTAATTGCTGGACAGTCGGCGGTAATATGTTTTTTAAATTTTTTCATCGGCTATTTCTGCACCAAAAATTTGCGGCGGGAATGCAGTCAGTCGCTGGGGCAGAAAAACACCACGTTTACCATGTATTTGGCATTGACTTATGCCAATCCGTTAGTGGCAATGGGGCCGATTGCATATATATTGTGGCACAATGTCTGGAATGCAGTGCAAATGTTTATTTATGACCGGAAGCACCCGGACAACCCATAAATTAAACGGCCAAACGTGGTTGCAAAGGTGGTAGAAAACGGTTCTGCCGCCATTTACGGTGTTTAAATTTTTGAAAGTTGATTATGCAGAAATTAAAATTTTTCAGTGATTATATCATGCAGCGTTACGGCAAAAAACTGTACCGTATTCCGGTGGATTTGTCTTTAGGCTGTCCGAATCGGGAGAACCGTTTTGGAGCGGGTTGCATTTTTTGTGCCGAAAACGGCAGTCGGGCCCGGCATTTATCCCGCAATTTAAATTTGGCGGAACAAATAAAAAGCGGTATCGAATTTGTTCGTACCCGTTATCAGGCCGAAGCTCCTTATATAGCGTATTTTCAAGCCTTTACCAGCACCTATGCCCCGGTGAAAAAACTGCGGGAGCTGTATGAAGAGGTGTTAAAACAGGCCGATTTTAAGGTAATCATTGTCTCTACCCGGCCGGACGCTTTGCCGCCGGAGGTCGTTGATTATTTGGCCGAATTGTCGCAACGTTATGAATTATGGGTGGAACTGGGGGTACAGACGGCGGTGGAATCGACTTTACTTACAATAAATCGTGGTCATACCTTTGAACAAACTTGTCGGGCGGTGCAGCTTTTAGCCGCCAAAAACCTCAACATCGCCGCCCATTTGATTGTCGGCCTGCCCGGAGAAGAGACGGCGGACTTCTTATACACGGCAAAACAGGTGGCCGCACTGCCGTTTAAAGCGGTGAAAATTCATCAGTTGTTAGTCTTAAAACATACCGAACTTGCCGCCCGGTATGGCGCCGACAACAGCTATGTTCTCCCGCAGAATGAATACACTTATGCCGATAATTTACGCCAAATTTTAACCGCTCTGCCCGATGATATGTTGCTGATGCGTTTAACCGCCGATGCCGACGCCGACAGTATCATCGCCCCCAAATGGTGGATGAACAAAGGGCAGTTTTTGGAGTTTTTCCAGCGGGAATTCTCCGCACCAAGTCTGTTTCCGGCGCAGTCCACCGCCGACGGCTCCCGAACCTTGTATCATCCACGTTACAAACAGCATTTTCATTCTCTGGCCGGAGCGGATTCCGAAGCCAGAATGAAGTTTGTGGCCGCCGGAACGCTGACGGAACATTTACAGAAATATAGTAAAGCCGAAATTTTAGACGTGGGCTTTGGTCTGGGCGGCAACTCGTTTGCGGCGCTGGAGGCCGCCGGACAGTCTTGCGCAAAGCTAAACATTACCGCACTGGAGCTGGATAAGCGGGTACTGCCAGCCGCCCAAAGCCTCCATGCCGCCGACAGTGTGGAAGCAAAAATTTTACACTCTTTAAATGAATATGAACATTATGAGTCGCCGTCAGGAGCAATAACGCTTCTATTGGGTGATGCCCGTCAAACCGTGGCCGCCCTGCCCGACTCCGCTAAATTCGATTACATTTTTTTAGACGGTTTTTCCAGCGATGTAAACCCGGAACTCTGGAGTTTTGACTTTCTGCGGTTACTCTGCCGCCATTTGACTCCGGCGGGGCAGTTAATCACCTACAGTTCCGCCTACCCGGTGCGTGGAGCATTGTTGCGGTGCGGCATGACGGTAAAAGAGACGTCGCCATTTGGCCGGAAACGGGGTGGCACCATTGCCTCTCTTCACGATTTTCCGTCGGCATATCCTTTGCCGGACAAAGAGCTTGATATAATTATGCGCTCCACCGCCGGTACGCCGCTGCGGGATTATCAGTTAAACTGGAACAGCGAAAAAATTCTGGCTCATCATGCCCGTATTGTGGCCAAACTGCGCAATAAAGGGGTTCCAAAATGGTTCAAAAACAAAAAATGAAAAAAAGTCTTATATTTTCCTAACATAAAATATTTGCGTAAATTATAAAAGGTGTTATATTGATTTCTAATGTAAATGCACTCAATAACATATTGGAATGAAAACAAAATGAAAAAAATGTTGTGTTCTGTGTTGGCCGGCCTCAGCGTAGCCGGAGTTGCCTGGGCAGCTGAAGATGTCGCTCCGGTCAAATATGTGTTTCTTTTTATCGGCGACGGGATGTCTATGCCGCAGCGCATGGTTACGCAGGAGTATTTAAATTTGACCGAAAAGCGTGGTTTGCTGATTAATGAATTGCCCTCTCAAGGCTTTAGCACCACCTTTGCCGCCGACCAGTTTATTACCGACTCCGCCGCCAGCGGCACCGCCATCGCCTGCGGCAGTAAAACCAATTGCGGCGCTTTAGGCGTGGATGCCAACGGCAATCGTTTGGAATCTATTGCCACCGTAGCCAAAAAGAATGATAAAAAAGTTGGTATTTTGTCCAGTGTTACCCTAAACCATGCTACTCCGGCGGCGTTCTATTCTCACAACGTAAGCCGCAGTAATTTGTATGATATTGCGCTGGAGGTGTTTGACTCTAATTTTGACTTGTTTGCCGGTGGCACTTTCGGTGATATTAACGGCAAAAATAATCCGAACACCAAAGGCAATATTTTAGATTTGGCGCGCGAAAAGGGTTATACCGTAACCACCGACAAGGCCGGATTTGACGCTTTAGCCCCGTCCGATAAAAAGGTTATCGCTGTTACACCCCGTTTTGGCGAAGCCGGGTCCATGCCGTACAGCATTGATATGAATGATGCCGACATCACTCTGGCGCAGTTTACGCAGAAAGCCATTGATTTGCTGGATAATGAAAACGGCTTCTTCATTATGGTTGAAGGCGGAAAAATTGACTGGATGTGCCACGCCAACGACGCCGGCACCACCGTTCATGAAGTTATCGGCCTGGATGATGCCGTGCGGGTAGCCTACAATTTTGCCCAACAGCACCCGGATGACACGCTGATTGTAGTAACCGGCGACCACGAAACCGGCGGTTTAACCTTAGGTTTTTCCGGCACCGGGTATCAGTCTTTTATTGAACGGTTAAAAAATCAGAAGATCTCCATGATTGAGTTTTTACCGCTGTACAGTAAATTCAAAAATGACGCCAAGGCGACATTTGATGATGTTAAACCGTTATTGACCGAACAGTTCGGCTTTAAATTCGACGGCGACGCCAAAGACCCGATGTTCATAAATGAATATGAAGCTAAAAAATTGTCCGAAGCATTTTCACGCTCCCGCGGCAACGGTACTTATTCCGCCAATGAAGACAAGCTGATTCTGTACGGCGGTTATGACCCGTTTGCCATGACTGTATATGAGAT
This sequence comes from uncultured Victivallaceae bacterium, assembly GCA_964512385.1. Lineage (GTDB taxonomy): Bacteria > Verrucomicrobiota > Lentisphaeria > Victivallales > Victivallaceae > CALXXL01. The sequence continues at coordinate 6,028 of CAZEHZ010000058.1, forward strand.
TATGGCTAATAAATCCGGTTTGGCATGGAATACTTTTGCCCATACCGCCTTGCCGGTTGCCACGTCTGCTTACGGCAAAAATGCGGAAAAATTCGGCAACATGAGCGATAACACCGATATTGCCAAACGCTTAAAAACCATGGTGGTTAAGCCCTAATGACCAATTGGCTTACCAGACAAAAAGGCAATCTGATTATGATTGCCTTTTTTTCCCTGCTCTGTATAGCGGCAAGTTTTTTGGAACTGCGCCCCAAGCCGCCGCTGCCGCCGGGCAGTAAAGAGCGTGCCGTGGTGCTAAGCGTAAATAATGACCACGTAATGGGGCAAGGTGCGTTATTGACCGGATTTCAGACCTTAGAGGTGCAAATCTGTTCCGGACCGCTGAAAGACGCCCGGTTTAAAGGCTCAAATATCCTGCGCTCACAAATGGATTTGGATAAGTTGTTTAAAGTTGGCGACACCGTGCTGGCCGCCGTCTATCAGGGCGCCGATCCGCAGACCGACACAATTAATATTCAAGATTATTACCGCCTGAATTATGCCATGTTGTTATTCGGCATTTTCACGGTTCTTTTAGTTATTTTTGGCGGCATGACCGGCGTAAAAGCGTTACTCTCCTTTGTTTTTTCCTGTGTGGTGATTTGGAAGATAGTGGTGCCGTTATGTTTAAACGGTTGGAATCCAATTTATATCGCCTTAGCCGCCGTGCTATTATTGACTTTTGTGATTATATACATTATTGCCGGATTTACCCGAAAAGGGACAACGGCGTTTTGCGGAGCCATGCTTGGCGTGCTGGCCAGTTGTTTTATGGCTATGATTTTTACCGGACTATTTCATATTAATGGTGCGGTAATGCCGTATTCACAGGCGTTGATTAATGCCGGATTCGGTAATTTGAATTTGGCCGATATTTATATTGGCGCCATATTTCTGGCGTCGTCCGGCGCGGTAATGGATTTGGCGATGGATGTGGCTGCCGGTATGCATGAAATTGTGGAACAAAAGCCGGAAATTTCCCGTGCCGGCTTAGTCGGTTGCGGTTTGCGCATCGGGCGCAGTGTAGTCGGTACCATGACCACCACTTTATTACTGGCCTATTCCGGCGGCTATATTACGTTAATGATGACATTTTATGCACAAGGTACTTTACCGATTGATTTTCTAAACAATCCTTATGTGGTAAGTGAAGTGGTTAAGACCATTATCGGCAGTTTTGGTTTGGTTTTAGTAGCGCCGTTTACGGCGTTAATGGGTGGAATATTTTTAAAAAGTATGCAAAAAAGGAGTTGAACCATGGCAGAATTCACCGTAAAAACACAAAGCAGTTGTCAGATTATCGACATTACCGAATTGGTAAATGCGCACATTCCAGCCAGTTTAAAATGCGGAATTTGCCATATATTCTGCCCACACACCACGGCGGCGATTACCGTAAACGAGAATGCCGACCCCGATGTAAAACATGATATGTTAATGAAGCTGGACCAGCTTATTGCGTATAAAGAGAGCTATTATCTTCATGCCGAAGGCAACAGCGCCGCCCATTTAAAAGCCTCTATTTTAGGCTTTTCACAAGCGGTGCCGGTTATAAACGGCGCACTGGATTTAGGCGTTTGGCAGGGGATTTATTTTTGCGAATTTTTTGGCCCGCGCACTCGAACGGTCAAACTTTTATTTACCACAGCGGAAGAATAAAAACTAAAAACTTTGACATTGATAATTTTTGCGCTTGACAAATAAATAAATGCCGATATATTAAATAATTATCTTAATTTCACTTTATTTACCGGGGAATAAATATATGTTGTTTCGGCTAATATTATCGGCATTTCTATGGTGCGGCATAATCTGTGCCGTCTATGGCGATGCTCCGCTAAAATCGGCCGAATCTATTTTGCTTTTAGACTCCAATCACACCAATGACAACTGGTATGACGATGTTTTTGACAATTTATCTGAAAAACTCCGTAACGCCTCCCCGCCCCATACGGTGGAGGTTTTACGGATTTATAGCGAACTTGACTCTGCGCCGCAGTCCGAGTATTTTTTTAAGCTACTGCAGGTGGAATTAGCACAAAAAAAAGTTAAAGCCATTGTAAGCTCCTGTCCGCATTTAACGGATATATTGTTAAGCAGTAAGGTGTTGGATAATTATTCGATACCGCTTATAACGCTTCATGTACCTCAGCAACTGGCCGGAAAAAGAGCGGATTATCCAAACATGTCCGGTACGGTGAAATACTCTAATTGTGTGGAAATGGTCAAATTCGCCACCAGTATTTTTCCGCAGCATCATAAAGTGGTAATAGCGGCCAACGCCGCCAATTTACCGCAAATCTCCAAGCAACTTGCCGCAATGTATCCGCAGTTGGACATCTCGTTTTTCTCCGATAGTTATTTTGACGCCGATTTAATGATAAAAAAAATTAAAGAACTGCCCAATCCGCCGCTAATCATATTCTCTCGCTGGCATGAAGACAATGTAGCTGAACGCCAAAAAGTTATAAATGCCTTCACGCCGCAAAGCAGCACCATGGCCGCTCCGATTTTTGCCGAAGACAATGCGGATTTTCAACCCGGTTTTACCGGCGGCTCTTACGGTTGCCCGAACGCCGTTGCTCAACAGTTGTTTGAGCAAATTAATGATTGGCAAAAATCCTCCGGCAACATCAGCCCGGCTTATAGTTTGGAAACCCCGGAATGGTTTGTTAATTGGGCGTTGGCTAAACAATTAAATGGACAGCTTTCTAATCTGCCGAAAAATATAAGAATCATCAATCCGCCGCCGGAATTAACCGTAAATAAAAACATACTGATTATTGCAATCGGCGTATTATCAGGACTGCTGGCAATCATATTTTATCTATGGCACCTACAGCGCCGCAGTTGTTTATTAGCGGCGGTATTTAACGCTCTGCCGTTACGCATAATGCTGGCTGATAACAAGAAGAGAATAATTTTAATAAATCATGCCATGAAGCAGATAGATGAGTTTGACCAAGAGATAAGTCCCAAAAACCTCTCCCAGCTCCCATTGGCCGTACAGCAGGTTTTAGCCCAATTTGATAAGCTGGATAACAGCGATTGCCGGCCGCAAAAAGTGCAATTTGAATTAAACGGCAAAATCCGGCAGTCGATAAAAATCCGTTTGCCGGAACATTTTTGCGGCATCGACTGCAGTTTATGGTATTCTGAAGATATTTCAGACCTTCAACAGGCAATTTCGCAGGGGCAGGATGCGCTGGAACAGCTGAAAATCACGTTGGAGGCACTGGGCGAAAGCGTGATTGCCATTGATACAACCGGGATAATTACGCTGTGCAATCCACAAGTTGCTAAACTTTCCGGGTTAAGTACCGAGCAGTTGCTTGGCAAAAATATCAATACCGTTCTGCCGATTTATTTTAATAATTCCAATGAACAGCGTTTAGCCGCCGCAATTCAGGCACTGCAGGAAAAACGCCGCATAGAAATCAACGGCGATGCGATCTTTAAAACTCCGGACAATCAAAAAGTATATTTGCATATTGTGGCAGAGCCTATTTATAATCATGCCGAACAAGTCGTTGGCGCCGTTACAGTTATGCGAGACATTACCAATGAAGTTTTGATGAAGGAAAAATTGCAGCAGCAAAATCAGATGGTTCGTTCGGCCGCAAAATTAGCGCAAATGGGCTTCTTCAGCTTTATTGACCAAAAGTTTGATTTAAGCAACGTAGACGCCGGACTCTGGCCGCGAACTCAGGATAATCAACCACTGCCATGGGAAAAATGGATTTGTAAAAACGATGTTGTCGAATTGAACCAGAAGTGGCAACAAGTGGCGGATGGCCGGGAAAATGGCTTTACATTGCGTTATACATCTGACTACAGCGGCTTAACTCAACACTATCAAATCCAAGTATTTACGATTCATGCCGAAAACGGAAAACGTAACGTTTACGGAGTGTTGCAAAATGTCAGCAAATTTATCGAAGCCGAAAACCGCTATTTAAATACCAATATGCTGCTGGAATTGATTATGAATACGTTGCCATGTGCAATATTTGTAAAGGATTTTACCGACAATGACCGCTATCTGATGGGGAATAATTATTTCCGCAATTTAATCAATATGAATGATTCGGTAATTGTGGGTAAACGCGACTCCGATATTTTCAGCGCGGCACTGGCCGAAAAATATCTGCAAGACGATATTGCCACCGCAGAACAAGGCGGCGTAAGAGAAATTTTTGAAACGGTTTTAACCGCCGGAAATCAAATTGTGGAAATGAAAACACTGAAAACCAGACTGCACACCCCGGACGGTAAAACGTTGCTTCTGGGCATGGGCATGGATATTACCAGAGAGAAAAAATTGGAGTTGGAAATTCAGCAGAATCTTGCGCTTTTAAACAACCTGCTGGATAATTCTCCGGCCGCCATCTACGCCAAAGACCCGCAAAATAACTTCCGCTATACAATATGGAATAAGTATATGGAAGAAATTACCGGTATTAAAGCTAAGCAAATCATCGGCCGAACCGATGCCGAACTGAATTGTTTCGGTGATGCCTTTAACCAGATTACCGCCAATGACCTTTGCGCTTATCACAGCAATAAAACTCAGGAAAATCACATCAACTTCATTAATTATTGTAATGAACGCGTATTCCTATACACCTTAACGGACTTAATTACGGTTTCCGGCCAACAAAAATGGCTGCTTACTATTGCCTTGGATGAAACCTCGGCGCAAAAAATAGAGGATGAGCGCAATTTACTGCTGGCGGAAATTAAAAATTATGCGGAATGTGAACATATTGTAAACGGTTGTCTGGCCACATTGGTTTCCGGTAATGACTCGGCCGCCACCATGCGGGCTATTTTAGGAGCCACCGCCCAACCTTGCGGGGCGGATTATTGCTCCTTCATGTGCCTTGATTATACAACTCATTATTTGCGTATCGAATCGGTGTGGTCTGGCGACGGCATCCCGCTGGTTGTCCCCGGCAGTCGGCATCCGTTTGATGAAAATTCGCTGTTGTTTAAAGACCTCGCCGCTCATAATGTCGTGCATATCAATGACACACAGCATGACAAATACCGCACCGATGCGTCATGGCGGGTTTACCAGCATCGCGGGATCAAATCGATTCTGTATACCGCCGTATTTCTGAATGATCAATTATGCGGCGTAATTTGTCTGGGGTTCACCAAACAGCGTAATTTTAGCGAGCTGGATGAACGCATTATTAACGGTACGGCACATGTAATTGAATTGGCGTTGGAACGCAGACAAAAGAATGAATTACTGTTGGCCGGCGAACGGCAGCAGGCATTGATTTTAAATAACATTAATATCCCGATTTTATTGTATGATTTACAACATGAGCTGGTTTTTGCCAATCGAGCCGCCTGCGAATGGCGGGATTTGAATACGAATACTCTGCCCTTAAAGGCAAATTATCCCATGGCGGATGCCAATGAGTCGGAATATATTGATAAAGTTATTAAAAACATAAAAGAATTTAATATTGAGTTTACAGACCAGGCACGTCAACGTACATTGTCGGCAAGTTTCATGCCGATTACCACCGCTAACGGAATGATTGCCAACGTGTTGGAATGTGTGATTGACACCACCGCCCAAAATGAGGCCCGCCGTCAAATCAGTTTGGCTAAAGACGCCGCCGAAGAAGCCGCACGTGCCAAAGGCAGTTTTTTGGCCACCATGAGTCACGAAATCCGTACCCCGTTAAATGCGATTATCGGACTTACCGAGCTGCTGGAAGAAGAGCATTTGCCCGGTGATGCCGGCGAGCATATAAAATCCGTAAACGCCGCCGGAAAGTCATTATTGGCAATCATTAATGACGTGCTGGAACTCTCTAAAATAGAAGCAGACAAAGTAAACTTGCGTTATGACTGGTGCAATATAAAGGAAATCCTCCAGACCGGAGCTCGGGTTTTGCGGCAAATGGCAAGACAAAAAAATCTAACCTTCACCTTAAATCTGCCGGAAGAACTGCCGGAAATTTATTTTTGTGATAACCGTTTACGGCAATTGCTGTTAAATATTGCCGGCAATGCCGTAAAATACACAGAACATGGCGGTATTACCGTAGATGTAATGCTGGAAAATATTTATGAAAATAAAGCGGATTTCATTATAAAAATCACCGACACCGGCATCGGGATTTCCGCGGAAGAACAAGAACGCCTGTTTAAGCCTTTTGAACAGGCGTCCGGCGGACTGCGCAATTCCTTAAACAGTACCGGTCTGGGCTTGGCGATATCTAAAAATTTAGTTGAAAAATTGGGTGGTGAACTGTTGCTAAACAGTGAAATCGGCCGCGGCAGCTGTTTTACCATGTACTTTAAAGATGTAAAAATCCGGATATCAGAATGCAATACTGTTACCGACACGACTCAAAGTCAACCAGTGAAAATTGATGGTTCGGTTTGGGTGGTGGATGATGTGGAAATTAACTGTAAAGTGTTGCTCCGCATGTTAAAGCACTTAAACATCACAGCTGAATATATGACGTCGCCGCAAATAGTTTTGGATCGGCTGAACCACGGAGAACGCCCCAAACTAATTTTAAGCGACTTGTGGATGCCGCAAATTAACGGCGATGTATTAGCGAAGACCATACGCAAAATTTCCGGGTTGGAAAACGTGCCGATTATTGCTGTAACCGCCGACAGTGAAGCGCAAAACAGCTTTGCCATGCAAGATTTTTCCGGCGTACTGTTAAAGCCGATTACGTTGAATAAATTAAAAGTTATTCTAACACATTGCAAGATATAGGTAATCGATAATGCAAAAAGTGATTTTGGTTGTAGACAAATCGGCAGAGCGGCACAGCCAACGCCGCATACACCAAAGCACCGAATGCTTCCAGTGGAACATGGTTAATCCTGAAGCGACAAAAAGTTACGCATATAACTTCGACCAGATCGGCAATCGTACCACGGCTAATCTGGCGGGTACATCATGGAGTTATGCCTCGAATAATCTGAATCAGTATACCGCCTTGACCAAGTCTGGAACCACCAGTAATCCGACCTATGATGCGGACGGCAACCTGTTGACTTATGACGGTTGGACTTACACCTGGAACCTGGAAAACCGGCTGATTAAAGCGACCAAAGGGCCGCTAATGCTCTCATTCCAGTACGATTATATGGGGCGGCGCATAGAAAAACGGGTTTTGAACGACGCTCAACTGGTAAAAAACTTGAAATACGTATATGATGGGTATAAATTAGTGGCGGAGGTAAATGGCATGAATAATAATACACAACTTCGTCGTTATACGTGGAATGCCCCGGCCACCGGTCTGGACACGCCCTTGGCGATGTATAATGTTGCGAATAACACCACCTATTATTACCGTACCGGCGCCAACAAAAACGTAATCGCATTGACCAACGGCACAAGAGTTGTCGGCCACTACGAGTACAGCCCTTTCGGCATCACCATCAAACAGACCGGCGACATGGCCGCCACTAACCCGTTCCGTTTCAGCAGTGAATACCACGACGACGAAACCGGCCTGATATATTACAACTACCGCTATTACAATCCAACCCTCGGCAGATGGCTGTCAAAAGATCCGATCGGAGAAAATGGTGGGGAGAATTTGTATGGATTTGTTGGAAACAATTCTGCAAATATAATTGACCGTCTGGGACTTGCATGGTGGGAGTTGATTCCAGTTGCTGGACTTATAGGACATTTAATTGCAGACCCAGAAGGCTATAATGTTTATGATTATAGTGGATATGTTACAAAAAAAGATTGTTGCAAAAATCAAGAAAAAGCGATAGATGATTGCGAAAAATCTATAAAAAGTCAGTTTATTAGTTATTTATCCCGGTATATAGGTGCTAATACTGCAAGTGCAACGTCCCAAATAATAATTTCTTCTGCTATATTAAAAAAAGTTGCAACAAGTGCAGGAGCAAAAGCAGCAACCATGTTGGGGACTCCTCTTATTCTTATTGATTTTATTGATCTTGGAGTACAGTTATTGAAAATAAATAAAATGGCAGATGCAGCCAAGGAAGCTATGAGGATAAAATGCAAGTGTCCAAATCAATGAGCAGTTTAGTAATCGATATTGTATCAGACAAAAATATATTATTAATTATTATTATTTCAATTATATTACTTTTGTTTATGCGATATTTTACAACAAAAAAAGCAA
>CAZEHZ010000059.1:0-14035 GCA_964512385.1 uncultured Victivallaceae bacterium
ATACAGGGTATTTTACACCTATTCAAGTGGTCCAACTTTCGGGGCCAACCGCAATGATGGCGGCGGTGTTTTTTTACGCCACTTTTCACTGATTTCCGGCTCGGCCAATACTGCTCCAATTACGATAATGGCTCCGATAAATTGACCAAATGTTAAACTTTCATTCAACATGACCAACGCTATTAAGGCCGTTAATAGTGGAGTGAAATACTCGCTTAAGCTGAGCAGGGCCGTGGAGATATAACGTTGCGCCTCGTTCCAACTGAAAAACGCCAGCGCCGACGGAAATAAAACCGTGTAAGATAGTAAATACCAAGTCTGTGTCTGCCTCGGCCAATGCCACGAGTCGATACACCACAGATTCGCCAGCATTAACGCCAGTCCGCCAAACAGTATGGTCCACGCGGTAAAGGTGTAGCCCCCAAAACGGTTTATATAACTCCTGCCCCATAATGTATAGGTGGCCCAACAGAGGCCGGAAAGAAAAATTAAGCCGTCGCCGGCTTGCAGGTTATTAATTTGCAAGCCGTTAAATGTCAATACTTTTAACACCAATAAACAGCCCAGAAAACCGATTAACAGGCCGACGCTCTGCAATAAATTGAATTTTTTTCCGCTTAACAGGGCAATAACGCATATCTGCAACGGCACAATCGCCTCTAACATGGACGCATTGACCGCCGCCACCTGTTTCTGTGCCATAAACAAGAGAAAACTCATCAAGCCCGCCCCTAACGCTCCCTGCAAAGCCATAATCAGATAATCTTTAAATTTAGGTGCAAACAGTTGTTTCGGGCAGGTGAAAACTCCGATTATTATCATTAAAAGTCCGGCCAAAGTAAATCTGGACATGCCTAAAGACAACGGCGTAATATCGCCGCCGAGCATTAACATGCGACCAACCGGAAATAAACCGCCCCAGCACAATACACTGACGGCGGCCCAGACAAGACCCTTCCAAATCATAAAATTCTACTCCGGTATCGAACTGAATAAATCATTGGCCGATTTTACATTGGCGGCGTCTTCCGGCGGCTTAAGATTTAACTTTTGCCACGCCTTGGCCGTCGCCTGCCGACCACGCGGAGTACGAATAATATAGCCTTCCTGAATCAGAAAAGGTTCATATACTTCCTCAATCGTGCCGTCTTCCTCGCTCACCGCCACGGCGATGTTTTTGATTCCCACCGGGCCGCCGTGAAAGTTATAAATCAGAGCCTCCAGAATTCGGTTATCCATTTCATCCAAACCGTTGCGGTCAATATTCAACATGGTTAAGGCGGCCGAGGCGGTCGCGCCGGTGATTACATTGTCGGCCCGCACCTGCGCATAGTCTCTTGCCCAAGCCAGAAGTTTGTTGGCGATACGTGGAGTTCCACGGCAGCGCCCGGCAATTTCCGCCGCACCGTCCGGCGTAATATCTGCCCCTAAAATAGCGGCCGACCGGGAGATGATGGTTTGCAGGCTGGCGTGGTCATAATAGTCAAGCCGGCAGGACAAGCCGAAACGGGAGCGCAGCGGCGCCGACAGCATCCCTTGGCGGGTGGTGGCTCCGATCAGCGTAAATTTGGGCACGGTAAGCCGTACCGAGCGGGCGCCGGGGCCCTGTTCCAGCATAATATCAATAAAAAAGTCCTCCATGGCGCTGTATAAATACTCTTCCACGGTGGTGTTTAAGCGGTGAATTTCGTCAATAAACAAGATGTCGCCGTCCGACAAACTGGTTAATAGTCCGGCCAAGTCGCCGGGCTTTTCAATCACCGGCCCGCTGGAGGATTTGATGTTCGCTCCTTTTTCGGCGGCAATAATATAGGCCAAGGTGGTTTTACCCAATCCCGGCGGCCCGCTGAGCAGGATATGGTCCATAGCTTCTTCACGCTCATGAGCGGCCCGCACATACAGTTCCAACCGCTCTTTTACCTTATGCTGGCCGGGGAAATCGGCAAATTTTTCCGGGCGTAATTTGGTGTCTTTTACCGGGTCTGGCCGGTTTAATGTAGAAGTGATGAATCGTTCGCTCATTTTTATCTTTGGCAACTTGTTTTTTTGTTTAAATGTGATAGATTAAATATAACTGTTATTGTAAGAAAGTCAAATGCGGATTTGCAATCCCTGAAGAAATCATATACAAAATGAGAATATAGAAAGGTTACAAAATGGAGCAATTACAATTGGTGCGGTTAGCGGCTAATACGGTCCGGGCGCTCTCCGCCGATGCAATTCAAAAAGCGAAATCGGGTCATCCCGGCTTACCTTTAGGAGCGGCAGACTTTGCTTTCGTTTTGTACTATAAGTATTTAAAGCATAATCCGCATAATCCGGCCTGGCTGGGGCGCGACCGTTTTATTCTGTCGGCCGGGCATGGCTCTATGCTGCAATACAGTTTGCTGCACTTGTTTGATTACGGCGTAACGCTGGAGGATCTGAAGAATTTCCGGCAGTGGGGCAGTATCACCGCCGGGCATCCGGAATATAAATTGACACCGGGGGTGGAGGTTACCACCGGGCCGTTGGGTTCCGGCTTTGCGTCCGGCGTGGGGATGGCCATGAGCTTGAAGCATTTTAAGGCCTGCACCGGAATGAACAAGGTGGATCTGTTTGACGGTAAAATTTATATCTTATGCGGCGACGGCTGTTTAATGGAAGGCGGTACTTACGAAGCCGCCAGTTTAGCCGGGCATTTAAAGCTGGATAATATTGTATGTTTCTTTGACAGTAACTCTATTACTATTGAAGGTAAAACCTCTTTAGCCGTTTCTGAAGACATTGCCATGCGGTTCACCAGTATGAACTGGCGGGTGATCAACTGCGAAAATGCCAACGATATTGAACAGTGCGACGCCGCTTTAGCCGCCGCTCAGGTTTCTGACGGCCGGCCGACTTTAATTATCGGTAAAACTACTATCGGTTACGGTGCGCCTCATAAACAGGGTTCCAACGGTTGCCACGGTTCGCCGCTGGGGGAAGAAGAAGTGGCGGCGTTAAAGCAGAATTTGAATTTAAGTGCCGAAAAGTTCTTTGTCGCCCCCGAAGTGGCGGAGTTATGCACCAAACGGGTGAATGAACTGGAAGCATTTGCGGCGGAATGGGATAAGGCTTATCGGCGGATTATGGATTTTGACAGTAAGCTGGCGGCACGGGTTGAGTCATTCTTAAATCCGGTGATTCCGGCTGATTTGGAAAAACAGTTGCTCGCTTCGCTGGCGGGTTGTGATAATATTGCTACACGGGTGGCCGGGAGTAAGGTGTTGCAGGCCGTTGGCGGATTGTTCCCGTCGGTATTCGGCGGTGCGGCCGACGTTGCGTCGTCTACCGGTACGGAGATTAAGCAGGGCGGCGATTTTGAAGCCGATAATTATTGCGGCAGAAATATCCACTTTGGTATTCGAGAACTGGCGATGGGCTGGCTGTGTAACGGCATGGCGTTATCCGGCATGAGTATGCCGTACAGCTCCACATTCTTTGTCTTCAGCGATTATATGAAGCCGGCAATCCGTTTGGCGGCATTAATGCAACTGCATGAACTTTATGTGTTTACACATGATTCTTTTTATGTTGGTGAAGATGGCGAAACTCATGAACCGGTGGAACAGGCCGCAATGCTGCGGGCGATTCCGGGGATGACGGTGATTCGCCCGGCGGACACGGTGGAAACGGCGTTGGCATATGCGGCGGCGATTCGGTTAAACCGTCCGGTGGCGCTGTTGTTGTCCCGCCAGAATCTGCCCAATCTGCCGGCCGGTGCAACTCCGGTGGACGGCGTGATGAAGGGTGCGTATGTAGTGGGCGGCGATGCCGATTTTAATGTAGTGCTTATCGCCACCGGTTCAGAAGTTGCCAACGCCTTGGAAGCCGCAGAAATTTTGCGTGAAAACGGCCAAAAGGTGCGGGTGGTTTCCATGCCCAGTATGGAGTTGTTTGCCGCTCAGAGTGCCGAATATCAAAAGAGCGTGTTGCCGGATAATGTGGTGCGGGTTTCAATTGAGGCCGCCCATACGATGCCGTGGTATAAAATTGTCGGCAGTAATGGGTTGTGTATCGGATTGGAGCATTTTGGCGCTTCGGCTCCGGCTGGTGTGCTGGTGGAAAAATTCGGTTTCACCGGTCGGCAGCTGGCAGAGCGGATTATTGAGTTTTTAGGATAGTATAACGTAATGAATGAGAATGCGGCTAAGATTTCCAGAATTTTAAAACAGGATTGTCGCTACGAGTTTGATGCTTACGAGTTTGTGCTGGAGGCGGTGCAGAAGACCGCCGCGGCACTGCCGCAGGCTCGGCATCTGGCGGCGGAGGAGTTATTGTCTGGAATCAGTAAGCTGGCTCGCCGGGAGTTTGGCGCATTCGATGCCGATGTCTTTGCTTTATGGGGCGTAAAAACCGCCTCGGACATTGGTAATATTGTATATAATTTAATCGGCGTCGGCGTGTTGTTTGCCGATGAACGAGACCGTAAAAGTGATTTTGATATTGAATTTAACCTGATTCTGCCGGAGGATAATTTACACTTCGGCTCAATGCCGGAGGTGCCGAAAATTGACTGAACTCGACTATCGGGTAGAGGCGCTTACCTTTCCAAACGGCGCCCGTTTATTTGTCTTGCCGTTACCGGAAAGCCCCACGGTGGCGTTGCAGTTGGCCGTGGCCACCGGCAGCGTGCATGAGGGCGAATTTATTGGTTGCGGATTATCTCATTTTCTGGAACATATGTTGTTTCAGGGTACCGGAAAATATCCGGGGCATTCCTCCAGCGATCTGGTTAATACGCTTGGTGGAGACAATAACGCATTTACCAGTTACTATCAAACGGTTTACCATTTATCGTTACCGGCCGCGGCCTGCAATGACGGGCTGGATATTCTGGCGGAAATGGCGATGAATCCATTATTCCCGCAGGAAAAATTCGCCTCGGAAAAAGAGGTGATTTGCCATGAGCGAACCATGTGGCAGGATAATCCGAACGGTCTTCTGGTGGAAGAGTTGTTCGGTTCCGTTTTTCTGCGGCATCCGGCCCGTTATCCGATTATCGGGTATTTGGACAAGATAAAAACGGTGGAACGGGAGATGATGGCCAGTTATTTTACCCGGCGTTATCGCCCGCATCTGTCGGCATTTGTTGCGGTCGGCCCGGTATCGGCGGAAAAAATCTATCGGTTTTTAGAGAAAAAACTGGCCGACTGGGAGCGGGGTTCGCTGGAGCCGGCGGTGTTGCCGACGGAACCCGGGCAGTTGCATTTCCGGGAGACCACCGCATATTTTAAAGACCCTCTGCATCGCTTGGCGGTGGGAGTCCGGATTCCGGCCGCCAGCCATGCCGACATTCCGGCGCTGGAGGTGCTGAGCGGGATTCTGGGGGAAAATTCCAGTTCCAGACTGGTTAATGAGATTAGGCAAAAATCTGAATTAGCCGTAAATATCGGCAGTTCCATCTATCCGATGCCGGGCGAGGGGGTAATGCTGTTTAACGGTATTACCACTCCGGCCAAATTCGGCCGTATGCGGGAAAAGATGTTTGCGGTGTTAGCCGATGTGCAGAAAAACGGCGTAACGGAGCAGGAGGTTGCCAGAGAGAAGAATCAGCAAATTGCGTTGACCTTGCGTGAAATGCGCTCCGGCGAAGATTTGGCGGGGCAGTTGACCCAGAGTCTGGCAAATTACGGGCAGGCGATGAACCCGGTAAAACTGTTGGATTCGTACCGGAAAGTAACGGTGGAAGAGGTTAATCGGGTAGCGGCGTCATATCTGAATTTTAATGTGATGAATGCGGTAAATTTAATCAATCGTCCGGCGGCGGGTAAGGCGGCGGCAACGGTCAAACCGGCGGAAGATAAGATTACGGAATTTAAGGTGAATGACCGCTTGCAGGTGGTGGCTTTTGAAAAAAAGAAGTTGCCGCTTACCGAGCTTACTATTATTACGCCGGGCGGAATTTCGTTTGAAAATGAGTCTAATTGCGGTGCGTCCCGTCTATTGTCCAATACGATTTTTCTGGGTACAGAACGCTGGAAAGAGGATGATTTGCTGGAGTTTATGGATGACAATGCCATTGAAAATTCCGCCTCCAGCGGTTTAACCACTAATATGTATACTTTTAACGTACCGTCGGACAAGCAGGAGGCGCTGTACGAGGCGGTGCTGGAAATTTTCACCCGTCCTAAGTGGACCAAACAGGCTTTTGAGCGTGAAAAAGCTAATTTGCTGGACCATTTACAGAGCCGTATGCTTAATCCGTTGCAACGGGCGATCGAAGTCGGCCGCCAAACGATATACGGTAAGCACCCCGGCGGCATGACGCTGACAGATAATTCCGATACGATTAAGGCCATGACCAAATTGGATATTATGCAGTATTATCGGCAGTTATGGTATCCCGGCCAAGTGGTGATCGGGATCGGCGGCGATTTTGACCCGGAAAAAATGCAGAAGTTTTTGACGGCGTTTGATGCGGCAATGCCGTGGAGTCCCAACCCTTTGCCGTTGCCACCGGCGGTCGATTTTTCCGGCCTTGAACCATGTGAGCTGGCGGTTGAACTCCCGCGTGAACAGTGTGCCGCCGTGTACTTGATTCCCGGTTGCAGCAATGTTTCGCCGGATCGGTTTGCGTTTGATATTTTACAACACAGCGAAAACGGTTTGGCGTCGCATCTGTTTAATCGGGTGCGTGAGGATAACTCCTTGGCTTACTCCACCGGCATGATGTCCAGCCGGAGCTTTTACCGCGGCGTTCAGGCGTTTTACGCCATGACCACGGCGGGCAAACGTAACGAGGCCTTGACGTTGCTTCATGCCGAAGTTAAACGCTTAGCCGAACACGGCCTGACCAAAACCGAATTTGAGGCGGCGCAGGCGGCTGTCCTGTTAGAGTGTGCCGGGCAACTGGAAAGTGCCGAAAATGCTTTGCGGGTTTTATGTTTGCTGAAATATTATAATCTGCCGGTTTTGTCGCTTAAGGACCAGATTGCGCTATATAAAAACTTGACACTGGAGCAAGTTAATGCTACATTAAAGAGATATTTGGCCAATGTCGCCGGAATTTCGGTGTTTGCCGGAGCCACGGCCGACCATGCCGTGTAAGACCGATGCCGCCTTACATGGGAATTGTTCGTCGGCTATGATAATGGTAACTTTTGATTGGAATTTTAAACTAGTCGATTATGCAAAAGGTGATTTTGGTTGTAGACAAGGCGGCAAGTAGCTTTAGTGTACTTTAGTACATGAGCGGCGCCGCCAACGCAGTATACGACAAAAAGCACCGCAGGCTTCCAGCGGAGGCATGTTTAATGCCGGAGCGCTTCAGGCAAAAAACATAGTTCAACGCTCAAAACCTTGCATTTATTGATGCGATTTTTATGATTTAAGTTTTTTATTATTAACGATATAGCCGGTTTTGCATAATCGACTAAACTAAAAAAAAGAGGGTATGATGAAAAAGTTTTTACTTGCGTTATTGATGGCCGGTGCCATGTTATTGCCGGTTTTTGCTCAGGAACAACCGGCTTCCGCTCCGGCGAACAATGCTCAATCCGTTCAGGCTCCGGCACCCGGAAAAATACGCTGCTACAACTGCGGCGCCGTGGTTTCCGGCTTCAGCACCCCGAAAAAACAGGTGTTCTGCAGCTCTTGCAACGTGGAGGTTTTAGAGTCCAACTACCCGAAACCGGGCGAAGAAATGGCCCCCACTCCCTGGTATATGCTGGTTTGGATGCTGATTCAAATGAATCTGCCGGTTTGCATCTCCGCCGTCGTTGTCATTATCGCCCTTGTCGTATACAGCAACATGAAGAAATCCGCCAAAAAAGTCGTCGCCCAAACTGACGACGAAAAATCCGATACCGAAAAATAGTAACCTTTTCTAAATTACACGATGCCCGATTTTTATTATTCCGGCATCGTTTTTTTTATTTACATAGTTTGGCAAATGTGCAAATCGTTGATACTATGCAACCGTACAAAATTACACGTTTACGTATGTCTTTTTTTGCCGCATTTTTTATTTTTTTTGGTATTTTTTTACCCGCTTTTTCCATTTTTTTATTTGCATTCTTGACACTTTGGTTGTACATTGTCTATGTTCACCGCCGGATGAAAATCACCAGGCTGTTAATAACCTGTTAATAAGTTATTGATAACTGCTTTTTCTGAGGTGAGGAACCTCTTTTGCGGCTTTTTTAGACTGGGGCGGCAAAAGAATTATGCCGGAATTTTTTCCGGCGCATAAAATTAACGGTCGAGTTTTTGAGCTTATTTGAGCTGAGAATTCGGGCGTTTTTGATTTTTACCCGGTCTAAAGTTGGTTGAAAGTTGTAAGTGGCGATTGTTACCCTACTTTAGGAAAATTATCGATGGAACTGTTAATATAGTTCAAATTTTTTTCGGTTTTTTTCTCTGTTTTCGGGTTGATTTTCTCCGCTTTTGCAGTATCGTATTAGCCTGCACCCGGTCTCCCGGCTGGTGCCGTTCCAGACTTGGTGGTTGGCTGAATATATTTCAGTTGTTTTTATTAAGGTGTTATCTAAAATCAAACACCTACTCGGTGTTGGCGTTTTAGTAATATAGTTTTTGGTGGTTGGCGTTGTAAGAATAAGTTTTGGGGTTGGCGTTGTAAGAATAAGTTTTTTTGGGTTGGCGTTTTAGTAATATAGTTTTTTTTGTTGGCGTTTTAGTAATATAGTTTTTAGGGTTGGCAAAGATGAATATCAAACTGGGAACAAAGAGTTTTAGAAAGGGTGGTCGGTAAATGACTATTGTCGATAGTAAATCGACCGCTATGGCGATTTGGCAGATTGCTGCTGCCCGTATTCGCACTAAAATGGCCGCCAATTCACTGGATCAACTGCTCGATAATATTGTTATCGTGGATTTGACCAGCGATAATGAATTGGTGCTCGGCGTGTCCGATGACTTTTTTGCCGAATTTCTGCTGGCCAGTTATTCCGAACTGCTCTCTGCGGCTCTCTCGGATATCGATAGTGTCAATTACTCTTATCGCGTGGAAACCGGCTATGCCCCCGTTCCGGTCATTCCGGCGGAAACTTCCGCCCCCGCCGCCGCTTTTTCACCAATTGATACCCCCGCTGCGCCGCCGCTGTTTCATGAAACAATTGCCCAGTGCGCCGCCCCGGTGGAACATAAACGCAGCCGCTCCAGCAAATACACTTTTGCCAATTTTGTGGTGGGTGAAGAGAATCGTTACGCTTTTGCCGCCGCTCAAACCGTGGCACAGACTCCGGGCATTTGTAACCCATTATATATTTACGGCGATACCGGAATCGGTAAAACCCATCTGTTACAGGCGGTTTGTAATGAACTTAGTGCCAATTTTGCCGGTATCCGCGTCCGCTATACCACTTGCGAAACCATTTTAAATGATTTTGTCGAAGCCATCCGTAACGCTAAAACACCGGAACAGTTCGCTCAATTCCGCTCCTCTTTACGCGATGTCGATGTGCTGCTGGTGGACGATATTCACGCTTTGGCTAAGAAAAAAGAACTTCAGGAACAGTTCTTTAACGCCTTTAATGTGCTTTATAATGAAAATAAACAGATTATTTTAACCAGCGATAAACAGCCCTGCGAGATTGAAGGCTTGGAAGATCGGTTGATTTCCCGCTTTGAATGCGGCATGACTACCGAAATTTTACCGCCGGGCTACGAAACCAGACTGGCAATTTTACGCCAGTTTGCCAACGATTTTATGTGTGGCGACATCTCGCCCGCCGTGTTGGATTATATGGCGCAGAACATCAGCAGTAATGTGCGTCGCTTAAAGGGCGCTTTAACCCGGGTTATCGGTGCGGCGGCCGTAACTAAAGAAAAAATTACAGTCGAATATACCGAAAAAGTATTGCGGGCGTTGCTGGAATCTGAAAATGTTACTAAAAATGTTTCGTTTGAAGCTATTCAGTCGGCTACCGCAGAATACTTCGGCTTGCGAATGACGGATATTTTATCCAATCGCCGTCCGCGCAATATTGCTGAACCCCGCATGGTGGCGATGTATTTATGCCGTACCCTGACGGAACGGTCGTACCCGGAAATCGGGTCGGCATTCGGTAAAAATCATGCCACAATTTTAAATGCCATGAAAAAGGTGCCGGAGTTGTGCGGGAATGATGAGAATATTCGCCGGGCGGTTTATCAGATTGAACGACAACTCAAAAAGCACTAATTTTAGTGTAATTGGGTTTCAGTTTGGCGGCGTGTTGAGTAATATGGGGTAGCTACAGGGCAGGTTTACTGCCAGGGAAAAGGAGACTTTATGGAGAGTTTATATATAATTCCTGTTGCCTTTGCGGTTATGGCGCTTTTGCTGATTTGCGGCAGTTTATCCACTCGAATTTCCAGTCATTTTAACGTACCTACCTTGTTGATGTTTATGGCGGTCGGGATGCTGGCCCGCTGGTATATGCCCGGCGTGGAGCCGGATACCGCCAATTTTGTGGGTACTTTGGCCATGTGTTATATTTTGTTTGCCGGTGGTCTGGACACCAATTTCAAGACGATTAAGCCGGTGTTTTCCCGTGGAATCTGGCTGGCTACCTTGGGGGTGCTGTTGACGGCGGTAATTATGGCGGTTGCCGTAAAAATATTATTGCCGGAGTGGTCATTTTTACAGTGTCTGTTAATGGGCAGCGTGGTTTCCTCCACCGATGCGGCGGCGGTATTTGCCATTTTGCGTTCCCGCAGTGTAAGTTTACAGGGCAAAATCAAGCCGTTGCTGGAGTTTGAGTCCGGCAGTAACGACCCGATGGCGGCCTTCCTCACTATCTTTTTTATTTCTGCCATACAAGAGCCGTCCACTAATATGTACTGGTGGTTTTTGCCGGAATTTTTATGGCGTATGAGTTGCGGTGTAGCGGCCGGATACCTGTTCGGCCGGGTGGGTAAATGGCTGTATAATAAGAGCAAATTTGATTATGAAGGCCTCTATTCGGTACTGGGGATTGCATTGGTTATTTTAATGTATGGCGTTACTGAAGTTATTAACGGTAACGGCTTTATGGCGGTGTATGTGGGTGGGTTAACCATGGGTAATCTGCGCTTTGTGCATAAAAAGGGGCTGGTGCGGTTCAGCGACGGTATCGCCTGGTTGATGCAGGTAAGCATGTTTTTGGTGTTAGGGTTGTTGATTGCGCCGAAATCGGTGCCGTCCGGTATGGCTAACGGGGTTATTTTGGCGGCGGTATTGATGTTGGTTGCCCGGCCGCTGGCGGTGTTTGCATGTTTGATGAAGAGTAAATTCTCGTGGCGGGAGCAGTTACTGAT
The DNA here is from genome assembly GCA_964512385.1 of uncultured Victivallaceae bacterium. Lineage (GTDB taxonomy): Bacteria > Verrucomicrobiota > Lentisphaeria > Victivallales > Victivallaceae > CALXXL01. The sequence goes on from CAZEHZ010000059.1 coordinate 11,263, forward strand.
CTCGTGGGTGGGCTTGCGTGGTGCGGCGCCGATTGTGCTGGCCACCTTTCCGCTGGTGGCGGGGGTGGCGGAGGCGAAGGCACTGTTTTATATTGTGTTTTTTGTGGTGGTGGCCTCGGTGCTGATTCAAGGTAAAACCTTGATGCCGTTAGCCAGACTGCTGAAATTAGACCGTCCGTTGTCCGATAAATCACGGATTCCGTTAGAGCTGGAAGTGTCTAACAACCTAAATGGCGAAATGACGGAATTTGATGTATTGGACGACTCTAACTTAGTAGGTCGTTCTTTGGCCGAAATTAAATTTCCGCAAGGCGCATTGGTTATGCTTATCCGGCGTGGCGACCATTTTGTTCTGCCGCACGGCAACACGGTGGTGGAGGCCAACGACGGGTTGGTAATTATGGCGGATGATGAAACGCTAAAAAAAATCGCTGCCGAGTTTTTCCCGCACAGCGATTATGATTTGTAAGCTTGATTTTACCAAATTTTTAATTGTTTTAATAAAACCATACCATTACCGGAGCCGGTTGCTTTTACCTTTATCTGCTTGATTTCGGTCATAGCGTTAAGTTTAGCGGTACACCATACCGGGCGCAGCATATTGCGGTTTTCACTTGCCGCCGGAATAAATGCCGGAACAAATTGACTCCAGTTCCGGCCGTCGGTCGAATAAGCAAATTCTACACGAGCAGGCAGATACACATTTTGCAGTTTTGCATAATAGCATTCCAGCGCAATTTTATCACCCGTTCGCATTTTGGGGAGTTCAATCGTAAATTCACGTTCCTCGGTGCCGAGCCAGCTTACCATGCCGTTCAATTCTCTGGCGATTACGCCGGTGGAGGCCACTACGCCGTCATCATAATACAACCCGCCCGGATTAACCGTACCGCCATGCCCGATACTGGTAATTGGCAACGTAACAGGTTGGTTATTAAGTAATAAAGTTACCTGACCCAAGCCGGAATAGCCGTTAATACGGCTGGCAATGGCAAAACGGCTGACGGCGGTTGGCGCATTCAGCTTAAAAATCAATTCGCCCAAATGCTCTGAATGGCGAACCAAGCCGGACACGCCGACAATCTGAGTGCCGTTGGGCAGTTCGCCAGTACCGTTTGTGCCGCAAAAATCCTGTGCCGGAGTTAAAAGCAGACTGGAATTCCATTGAAAATCCAAATCGTGGAGAGCGGGTTTTAAAATTTTCACTCTAATTTCATCGGCGGTAACGGAATGGGCCGGTTGATATGCCCGCACAATTTCGGTTTGCCCGTGCCACGCATGAAATGCGGCTAATTTGCCGGAGTCGATGGCGGCGGCCAAGGCCGGAAAATCATTGGCGGGGGCGGCGCAATGAGTGGTCATATCCATTGGTTTGCCGGAACATTCAATGGCAATATCGGTTAAGTCCAGATTCTGTGTTGCGGTCAAACTAAGCTCAAGTTCGGTACACAATTTGCCTACTGGAATCGTAAGTGCCTGATACTGTAGTTCATCAACTTGCGTAGTGGCACGTACTGCCCAGCCTAAACACTGCCATTCGCCATTGACTTTGCCCCGTAAAGTGGCGATGCCGTGCCACGGCGAGGCGCAGAGTGGATCTTCATTAAAGAAAATATCAACATTGGCCACCTCCTGCATGGCGGGGAATTGGCAGACCGCCTGCAGAGTATCTGAATTACGGGTAATCTGCCAATGGTCCGGGCGGGGAACTTTTACCGCTTTTCCGGCCAGATAATCGCAATATGTATAATAAATATTGCGCATTTCCGGGTCTTCAGAGGTGGCGCATTCGAGCGTGCCGCCTAAATAATATGCGGTTGGCACATGCTGATAACCTAATTGATCGGCATGACCCAATTCTAAAGTTTTAAGCAGGAAATATCGCCGTTGCGGTGACAAATTGGTGGAGGATATCTGTTCAATCTCAAAACCGAGTTTATGCTGTTTACAGCGGTCGGCATTGGCATATAAGCGGTTACTGCGGACATTGCCGCCAAGTTCATAACCGGTAAAGGTGTAATTGCTCTGCATAATGGCGACGTCGATATCATACTCCTGCCAGCGGTCGAAACCTTTGGCCAGATAATATGGAATCCATAACAGCTTCAAATCGGCGTTATGAATAATTTTAGCGGCGGCCTTCACCACTTCCGGGGTGTCGGACACATTTTCACGCATCCAGTAAAATCCCCATAACTCCAGCATGGGATAGCTGGAGGCAAAGCGTTTTTTCACTTGGTCGACAAACCAGAAAATCACTTTGTCGCGGCCTTCCGCCGTGGCTAAGGACTCAATTATGCCGTCGCCGTCCACATCGCCGAAATCGGTAACCGCCGGATTCATCCACGGAATGGCAATAATCACTTTTCGTTTGGATGGCGGCAGTTCGCCGACTTCCGCCGCTACGTCTTCCACTGCGGTGTTCAACGCATCAATATAGCGGCCCGGATTAAAATATGTTTCCAAAATGAGCTGATAGTCGGCCATATTCAGGCTGCCGATTTCAGTATTCATTAAGCGGACGTTATGGATTAAAAATAAAAATGCGTCAAACCCCCATTGCGGTTCGGCCTTGCCGTCCACAACTTTGGCCACCAGCGGGCGGAAAACATCCGGCTCGCGGCGGGGATTTTCATATATCAATGCGCAATGCTGAAATCCGGCATCGGATACCGACGGGTATCCGGCATACATTTTATTACTCATAATTTGTTTAAAACTCCTTTTTTTTACTCGTTTTAATATAATGGTATTTAAGGTTTTTTCAATTATT
>CAZEHZ010000060.1:0-13794 GCA_964512385.1 uncultured Victivallaceae bacterium
CCAATGAGCAGGTTGGACTGCTGCTTAGCGTATACGCAATCGTCTGCGCCCTGGCTATTCACATGGCTCTGGCCAAAGCTCTGGCCGCCGATGATTTGAATATCCGTACCGCCACGCTGGACGAACCGCAGCACGGGTTGACCGATGAGGTGTTGAACTCCACCGATGTTTTAATGTGGTGGGGGCATATGGCGCATGGCGAAGTTTCTGATGAAATTGTGAAAAAAGTACAGATGCGCATTTTGTCCGGCATGGGACTGATTGTTTTGCACTCGGCGCATTTTTCCAAGATTTTTAAAACTATGATGGGTACCAGCTGTTCTTTAAAATGGCGTGAAGTCGGCGAACGGGAACGGCTGTGGAACATTGCGCCGAATCATCCGATTACTCAGGGCATCGGCGACTGCTTTGAACTGCCGCATGTGGAAATGTACGGCGAACGGTTTGATATTCCGCAGGATGGCGAAGTCATCTTTATGTCGTGGTATCAGGGCGGCGAAGTGTTCCGCAGCGGCGTGGCGTTTAACCGCGGGCTGGGCAAGGTGTTCTACTTCTCGCCGGGGCATGAAACATTCCCGATTTATTACGACGCCAATATTCAAAAGGTGTTGGGTAATGCGATCCGCTGGGCGGCTCCGTTAGGGTTTCATGAAGTCGTCTGCCCGCAGGTAGAGGCCAAGGAACAGTTTGAACTGACCGAAGTTTTTGAAACTGCCGGTGTGGTGCAAAGCGTAGACTGAGTTTAATCGCAATAATAAAAGCCCGGAAATATAACGATTTTCGGGCTTTTTTATTGTAATTTATAAAAAAGCGGGCTATATTTACTCTGAATGGTATTAATATAAAATATAACATAGGGTGAATATGGATGAAAGCATTTAAATTTTGTTTGCTTGGCGGGGTGCTGGCCGCACTGTTCGGCTGCCAAAGCGATATTTATTATCAGAACGCCGCCGTAGACCGCGCCAGAGAGTATCTGCTGGAGAATGCACCGGAACTTAATGTGGCGGAACGTGAATATGTAACTTTTAATGCGCCGGTGTTACTGTATGACGAACAGGCGGATGCCGCCGGAACCGGACTGTTTTATACTCGCCAGCCCGGACAAATCTGCGTAAGCTGGAAAATTCCGGAACGTAAAGAGTTCTATATGGTAGTGGGTTACAGCGACAGCCGCATGCTGGACTGGTATCCAAACCGCTTGCTGCGCCGGGAATTTTCCGACCGTCAGAACGTTGCGGCCACGGCGGTGAAAAATGCTCAGCAGTTTGTGTATGCCAATTTATATACCAATCTGGCGACGTCGGCGGCCACCGAGGTGCGATTTACCGAGCCGGAAATTTTTATCTCTCAATTTCCGGTGGAAGAGGTGCTGAATTTAACCGGTACGCCGGAGGAAAATCAGCAGGCTATAAAAAATGCGGCGGAAAAAACACAGTTTTCCATGTTGTGGAAATGGCCGGATTCGCCGGGTAAGGTAACCGTAATCAGCGGTTACGCCGCACCTGATTTGAAGGGTTTTACCGCTACTAACGGCGGTTTTTATGAACAAGCGGAGTTGAGTAATTTACTGCCGCAGAAGTTTAACCTGCCGGAGGATAAATAATGATTAACAGTATGACCGGCTTCGGCAAAGGTGAAGTGCTTACGCCGTTATGCCGGGTTTGTGTGGAAATTAATTCGGTAAACCGTAAACAGTTGGAGTTGCGCTGGAATCTGCCGCGGGAATTTTCGGCCTTTGAAAGCGATTTACGCAATGTCGCCGCCGCCAGTTTAAGCAGAGGGGCGGTGAATGCCAAATTAAATGCCGAACTTTTTGCCGACAGTTCCGATTGCAAAATCAATTCCGCTCTGCTTAATAAGTTGATTGAAAATGCTTTAGACGCTAAACGGCAGTATGACCTGCCCGGCGAAATAAATATTGCCGCATTAATGCAGGTTCCCGGCGTAGTAACCGTGCAGGCCGCCGATGCTCATGAAGACGAATTGCGTAAAGCCGCCATTGCCGCCACAGAACAGGCTGTGAACAATCTTATGCAGATGCGGGCGGCGGAGGGCGAAGCCTTGAAAAAAGATTTGGAAAACCGCATGGCTACGCTGGAGAAACTGTTGACGCAAATTAAACCGTTAACCGCCGCCGTGCCTGCACAGTTAAAGCAGAAACTGCTGGAAAAAATTCAACAGGAGAATATTCCGGTGGATATGAATGACGACCGCCTGCTGAAAGAGGTGCTGTTTTATGCCGATAAAGCCGACACCACGGAAGAAGAGATTCGGTTACAAAGTCATTTTACTCAGTTTTACTCATTTTTAAGCAGTAAAGACCCGGTCGGACGCAGTTTGGACTTTTTACTGCAGGAGATGTTCCGGGAAATTACCACTCTGGCTAACAAAGCGGCCGCTCCGAGTATTACACCGCTTACGGTGGCGTTCAAGTCGGAGCTGGAAAAAATTCGTGAACAAGTCCAGAATATTGAATAGGAGAAAATTCCCATGCGTTTTACAGCAACCCTGTTAAGTTTAATTGCCGCCGCCGCCGTATCTGCCGCTCCGGATGCCGTGCCGTATTTTACCGGCACGGTTTCTCCGGCTCCGCAACTGGCCATGTATGATAATATATTGCCGATAGATGCGGCTAAAGTGGAGTTTGAATTTGGCGAAAATCCCTGCAAGGCGGCGCCGATAATTGAAAAATTACTGCGTAAACGTTTGGATAAAGTGTCCAACCCGTCGGCGCAAACGGTTAAGTTTGTGTTTACCGCCGCCGATGATCCGGCCTTAAACGGCGTTATTCCGGCGCACAGTTTTACGCCCGGCTTAAAAGAACAGTATGCGGTGCGGGTAATCGGTAACACGGTTTACGCCGCCGGTAGTGATAATCGAGGCATATTTTATGCCGCCGCCAGTATTATTCAGCAAATCGACCGTGCCAATGGCGTTTTAAAACTGCGCAGTATAAAGGATGCTCCAACCTGGCAAAAACGGTATCTGACCGACTATTTTCTGATTCGCCCGGAGGCAATGCCGGAGTTTTTCGGCTTATGGAAAGTCAACGGTTATGCGTGGCAAATGAGCAACAGCTGGCGGGATATGAGCCCCAATGCCAAGCCGGATTTCGGCCAATATGCCACCGTTGCCGAGGCGTTGACCGCATATAAGGAGTTCTACGACGCCTCCGGCGGGTTAATGAATTTGATGCTGGCGCCACGCTTGTACGGCCATTCGGCAAATTCTAAATTAGATGCAACGGATGAAGAATCGCTGCTGCAGTTCATTGAATACTGCCGCTATGCCGCCGCACATCGGGTGTCGCACATCATGGTGCGGGCGGATGATGTGGTGCCGCAGATAAAAGGCAAATACCAGTTTGTCAGTGAAGCGGAAGCCGCTAAGTTTAAATCGGTCGGTGCCGCACACGGTTATATTATGAAGCGGCTGTATGAGGCGGTTCACCCGGATTATCCGGAGCTGGAATTCTCGTTCTGTCCGGGGCCGTATACGATTGACTCGCACCGTGCCACTCAGAATCCGGCACGGGAATATCTGGCCGACTTAGCCGCCGAACTCCCTGAAGACGTGGCCGTGGTTTGGACCGGCCGTGATGTCGGTACTCCGGTAATGACGGCGATGGACACGGTAACTTACCGCAGTTTAATCAATCAGCATAAGTTATTTACCTGGCACAATCCGGATTTGATTGCCGGAGTGCTGGCCTGCCCGGACAATCTGGATATCTACCCGGAATACAATGCGGAGACCGGCTCCATTTTCTTTGCCAACTGTGAAGGTACCGGGAAAGCACGCAACCGCCCCGGCGACTTAACTTATAATGCGTATTTGTGGAATCCGGTTGCATATCAAGGCAATGAGACTTATTTGGCGCAGGTTAAAAAATTGACCAATGTGGCCGATTTGCCGGCTTACGCCCAAATGCTGAATGACATCCGTACCATTCATGCCACCGAAGACCGGGCGTTGAAAGCTAAACTGATTAAACAGGTGGAAGCCGCTTATCCGCAGTTTACCGGCGTGGATTTAAACTGGTTGCCGTCGTATTTAAAGCGTCAATACGCCAACGCCACTTGCAAACTGCCGGAGATAAACGTGCCGTCCGGCCCGCTGGCCATTGTGCCGGACGGCGATCTGAATGAAGAAGTTTGGACTCATGCGGCAAAGTTTAAACTGTATCCGGCCAACGCCGAAACCTCCAACACTACGGGGTATATCTACTATAATCCGGTGGCCGAAACGCTATATATGGCCTTTATCTGCCAACGCTCTACGCCGTTGCCCGCCGGAAAAACTTTGGCACGGGATGCCGATTTAAGTAAACACGACCACATTACACTGAATTTTCTGCCCTTTGAACAACGCAGTTGTAACATCAGTTTTGATGCCTGCGGCAATTTTGGCGAAGGCTTCCACTGGGTGCTGGACTGGGACCCGGTTTGGGATTTGGCGGTAAAAACTCAAGGTAATTCGTATACCGCCGAGTTGGCGATTCCGATTACGGCGTTTAAACAGGCCACCATGCCGGCTGATGCAACGGTAGGTTCCGGCACTCAATGGGGGTTGCAGATTACCCGCTCCAATCCGGACGGAGGGGCGAAACCGGAGTATTTGGCTCCCGGTACGCCGGAACAAGCCGGCGATACCAATCGCTTTGGCAAATTGATTTTTCAATAAATAGTTTTAAAAAAGGTGAATAAAAAACAATGATAAAGCAAATTTTGTTTGGCTTGGCCGTAATTGGCGCATGCTGTATTTCCGCCGCCGAAATCATGGGCAATAATTATTATGTAGAGTTAAAATATGGCGAAGGGTTGCTGTTTTATCACAGTTTGTGGAACGTCTCCACCACCAGCCGGATTGTGGCGGTGGACGACGCCTGGACACAGCACTATTTTTATGACCGCAAAACCGATGGCAAAATCGTTAATTATGAGGAAGACGGCAAGCAGGTTTTTAATTATGATGTTACCGGCAACTATCCGTTTAAGCTGGAGGATTTTAAAACAACCGTAGACGGCGATGTGCTTACGGTGGAGTTGGCCGGAACTCTGGATAAAGAGTATGCACCCGGAAAAATTGAATACACCGCTATGGTGATGCCGGAAAATTATCTGAAAGATGCCACGTTTAAGGCGTTTTTACCCGACGGCAGTGTGGTGGAGGGCGATTTTAATGAGAAAAAAGCGCATAATACCGAATTGATTCCGCCGTTTAAAAAGTTGGAAATCTACTCCGGTTTTAACCGTGCCACATTGACGGTGGAGTGTTTAAGTGGCGAACTGCTCCGTGCCAATGAACAACGGGGAAATCCGTGGTTTGAAGGGCATTACGGCATTCGCTTCGGCTGTAATATTCCGCTGGAGCCGGGCAAGAAAATTACACATAAGTATCAGATTACCTGCAAATTACAGGAGTCCGATCAGGCGGAAGATTCGGTAATTCGCCCGGTTGGATATGATGAATGCAAAAATATTTATCAGGATGATGCCGACCGGTTAAGCACTCCTTATCCGGTAAGTATTGAACCGGAAAAATATACGGCGTTGTCCGGCGAATTCAGTTTTTCTTCACCGAAAAATATTAATATTACCGCTTCTAATATTGATAATGAACAACTTAAACAGGCAATCAGCCGGATTTTTACTTCGGAAAAGTTGCCGTTGGGCGAAATTACCTTTAATCAGGCCAATTCAAATGCTCCGATTCAAGTTATTATCTCTGAACCGGGAAAAACCGACAACTCCGAAGCGTATACGCTGAAAATTACCGACAGTAACATTACCGTTAACGCTTATTCGGCGCCCGGCGCATTTTATGCGTTCCAGTCTCTGCGGCCGATGTTGACGCAACAAACACTGCCGGCGGCCGAAATTTACGACGCTCCGGATTTGGCCTATCGCGGCATTATGGTATATTCTGCTCATAACGCCGTGGACTTTAATAAAAAGTTGATTGATGATATTTTTGCCCCGATGCGGATAAATAATCTGGTGATTGAAGTAAGTGCCGTGCATTGGGATACACTGCCGGAGGTGCGGGACCCTAAAGGTATGACCAAGGCCGAATTAAAAGAGTTATTGGCCTATGCCAAAGCGAATTATATCAACGTTACCCCCTGCGTCTCCACACTGGGCCATGTACGCTGGCTGTTCTACAACGGCCAAAATCTGGATTTAGCCGAAGATCCGGAAAATCCCTACGCCTACTTCATCGGCAATCCCCGTCTTTATCCGTTAATGACTAAGCTGATGGAAGAGGTGCTCGAAACCTTTGACCACCCCAAATATCTGCATGTCGGCCACGATGAATGGACGCTCAGCGGCCGCTATCCGTTCCGGGAGGAAACTAAGAAACTTGACCGCAAAGAGGTCTTTTATTCCGATACCATGTTCTACTATGATTTGGCCAAAAAACATAATGCCGAATTGATGATTTGGCAGGATATGCTGACCTCGCTGGAGGAGAGTCCGCAGATCGGCGCCGGCGGCCCGCCGTATAATATTATGGAGTGCCGCAAAACTTTCCCCAAAGATATTGTAATGGCGGTTTGGCGTTACGATGAGGGCTTTGATACGCAATATAAAGATGTGGAAAACTTGGCGGCTGAGGGCTTTCCGGTTATCGGCTGCGGTTGGGATCGCCCCGGTAATATCGAAACTTTGACCGCCGGTTGCAAGGCGAATAATGCATTAGGGTATCTGCAAACCACATGGGCCGGATTTGCACCGGATTTGACGGCGTTGAAGGCCAATTATGAACAGTATGCGGCGTATTTGACCGCCGGAGTTTTTGCTTGGAATACCGCCAATCCGCCGATTAAGGCCGCCGATGCGTTCCGGCAAATCTGGTTCCGCAACAGCGAAAATCCCGTCGCTTCCGGTAAAATTGTAAAAATGCCGGAAAGCGGCAAAGCGGAAGAGTCGCTGTTAAGCCATGACTTTTACAGCGGTTATGCCGACGGAATATATTTTGCCAACACTACCGGAAAAACGGTTAAATTAAAATCACGCCGTCAGCCGGATTCTCCGCGACAGGTTACTTTAAACCTTAACACCAAAGTGAATAAACTGCATTTGCTCAATACCACGCTTACCGACCATACCGAAGTCGGCAAAATTTGCGACTATACTCTGGTATATGATGACGGTTCCTCTTATACCGTAACCGTTCAGGCTCCGGCGGATGTGGCGCCGCTGGACTCTAAGGCGGCATTGCTGAATGCCGGTGTTAATGTTACCCCGGACGGTAGCGAGGTTCTGCGGCATTATACTTTGGTGAATCCGCAACCGGATAAAATGGTGAAGTCTTTAATTATCAACAATAAATGGCGGTTTTTGCCCTACGAACTTGTGGCGATTACCATTGAATAGTCGTTGACAATTATAAAAAATCCCTCAACGTTGAACTCAACTTTGGGGGATTTTTTTAACCGGTAAGTCCATTTTTCAGCCGAAAAATTCTACTATGATTTCCAGCTTATTGGAATAAGCGACGGTTTTAGTGATTCGTTGATAAGGCATAAGTTATACGCTTAAGACCTTATATTTTGTTTTAATGATTTTACTATTAATGGCTTAGCCGGTTTTGGGCAATTAATTAATTAATTATGAATCAGTTCTTGCGCAGAAACTCGGCGTACATTACCCGCTGATAGCTGGGAACGTAACCGGAACTCGGCTTACTGCCGCCGCCGTCATCACCGAAAATCGGAATGCTGGCGGCTCCGTAACCACCGTTGAAGTCCCGCAGCATCGGCATCCAATTGCCGGATTCCGCACTGTTGTCCGGCCAGACCATATAGGAATTTTCATCCATCACCCGACCCGCCGACTCCGGTACTACCCGATAATCGGTTATTACTACATCGGTGGCCCCTACCGAGGCGGCTTTTTTTCTTAACGCCTCCAGCATTTTTCCACGCTCCACACCTTGGTCGGCAACGGCAGTGGCTTTACCCAGTAATGTATAACCGGCCATATCCGGCATGGTTTCCAGTACGGCCGCATGAGACTCCGGCGTGGTTTCGGTGCCATCATAACGCACTTTTACCGCACTGCAACCGGACAAAAGAACTCCGCATAAAAATATAACGATAAATTTCATTGATAATCTCCATTTTTCTCTAAGATAGTCGATAATGCAAAACCGGCTATATAGTTAATAATCAAAATGTTAATTTTTTAAAGACACCTAAATAAATGCAAGGTTTTCAGCGTAAAACTATGTTTTATGCCTGGACGCTCCGGCATTATACATGCCTCCGCTGGAAGCCTCCGGTGCTTTTTGTCGTATACTGCGTTGGCTACGCCGCTCATGTACTAAAGTACACTTCGCTACTTGCCGCCTTGTCTACAACAAAAATCACCTTTTACATTATCGACTAAGATAACTGCTAAATAACGTATTGTCAAGTTTCCGGGGTTAAAAATTCATAAAATACACGCCAAGCGGCATGGTTATTACCGATAGTATGGTGGTTACCAAAATCGCCTGACCCGCAAATTCCGTACTGCCGCCGTAACGCTGTGTCATCAGTACCGCATTACAGGAGGCCGGCATTAACGCCACCACCGCCAGCGTTTGAAAAACTTCGGTTGACAACGGCAACATTCGTAATAATAATATCGTCAGCAACGGAATAAACACCAGCCGCACGGCCGAATACCACAATGCGTCGCCCCAATGGTTCAGCACTTTGCCGCCAATGTTGTACAACGCCGCCCCGATTAACAATAACGAAAACGGTACGCACATACTGCCCACCTGCGCCAGACCATGAGACAATACCGGCGGCAGTTTTATGTTAAACGCCGCTACCGGCAACGCCAACAGCACCGCATACAAGTTTATCGAAAATACGTTCCGCACCCCCTGTTTCCAGTCGCCGCCCGCCAGCGTTACCACGCCGATCGTCCATAATCCAATGGTGGAACCGACGTTCATCGTCAGCAGCAACGCCACGTGCCGACCCTCCGGGTACAGATTCTGCAATACAATAATCGGCAGATACAGAAAGTTGTTTATGGCGCACAAGTGCAGAAATGCCGCTTTTCGATCCGGCGAGTCTTTACGCATAAACCTGATAAACAACAACCCGCATAATGCACCGAAGGCAACGGTTAAAAAGCCCAGCAACGGCATCTGCCAGAACTCATTAAGATTATCCCGGTTAAAATTCTTTGTGATGGCCGTAAAGGTGAGCAACGGCATCATTACATCCAGCGCCACTCTGGTTAAGCCGGGCAGCCAATCATTTTTTATCATGCGGGACTTTAAACACCAGGCGCCGATTACGTAAATTAAGAACGTTTCCAGAATGGCCGAAAAAACTTGATAGGTCATAAATAACTCTTTAAATAATTGCCGGTATACGATTTTTTAACTTTGGCCACCTGTTCCGGCGTGCCGGAGGCAATCAGACGACCACCGCCGGCTCCACCCTCCGGACCCAAATCAATCAAATAATCAGCACTTTTTATTACATCCAAATTATGTTCAATCACCAGTACCGTGTTACCCAAATCACGCAGTTTAAACAGCACTTTCAGCAACTGTTCAATATCCGCCATGTGCAGACCGGTAGTCGGTTCATCCAATACATATACGGTATGCCCTTTGGGTACTCTGGAAAGTTCTGCCGCCAGTTTTACCCGCTGGGCTTCTCCACCGGACAACGTGGTGGCGCTCTGCCCCAGTTTTACATAACCCAGCCCCACCTCTTCCAGCATTTTCAGCTTGCGCAATAACGACGGCTGTTTGTCAAACACCTGCACCGCCTCTGAAATACTCAATTCCAGCACGTCGGCAATGCTGAGTTTCTTAAACTTTACATTTAAAGTGTCGGCATTAAAACGCCGTCCGCCGCAGGCCGAACACTCCACATAGACATCTGACAAAAACTGCATTTCAATCTTTTTTATGCCGTCGCCCTTACACTCTTCACAGCGGCCGCCCTTAACGTTAAAACTGAACCGGCCGGGCTTGTAGCCACGCACTTTAGACTCCGGCAACGCCGCAAACAGATTGCGGATAATGCCGAACGCATCGGTATACGTGGCCGCATTTGAACGCGGCGTGCGGCCAATCGGCGACTGGTCTATGACAATCGCTTTATCAATAAATTCCAACCCCTCAACGGCGGCGCATTCGCCCGGCGGCAGGTCTTGAATTTTTAATTTACGGTTCATCGCCCGAACAATAATCTCGTTCACCAGCGAACTTTTGCCACTGCCGGACACTCCCGTTACGCAACAGAACGTACCCAACGGAATCTCTGCATCCACCGCTTTTAAATTGTGATGTCTGGCCCCTTTTACCTTAAGAAAATGACCGTTGCCGTGTACCCGGTTTTCCGGCACGGCAATCGCCCGTTTGCCGGACAAAAACTGCCCGGTAAGCGACTGCGGATTGGCGGCTACCTCCGCCGGAGTTCCCGCCGCCACCAGCTCGCCGCCGTGGATGCCGGCACCGGGCCCCATGTCAATCAGGTAATCCGCCGCATTCATGGTATCGACATCATGCTCCACCACAATTACGGTGTTGCCTAAGTCACGCAGATTCTTTAAGGTGGTCAGCAGACGGTCGTTATCACGCTGGTGCAACCCGATGCTGGGTTCATCCAGAATGTACAATACTCCGGCCAGCGCACTGCCCAGCTGAGTGGCCAGACGGATGCGTTGAGCCTCGCCGCCGGACAACGTGCCGCTGCCGCGATCCAGCGACAGATACTGCAACCCCACATTGACCAGAAATGACAGCCGTTTGGTGATTTCATTCAGCACTTCACCGGCAATCACCTGCTGTTCCTTGTCCAATTTTATAGCCTGCACAAACTCCAATGCATCGGCCACCGACAGTGCATTGAACTCCGCCAGATTTTTGCCGCCCACGGTTACTGACAACGCCAGCTTGTTTAAGCGGTCGCCATGACATTCCGGGCAGCATTTGGGGCTTAACAGAGCCTCCAGCCGCTCCCGGACCGAGTCGGCCTCGGTCTCTTCCAGCCGTCGGCGCAGACTGAGCAAAATACCCTCAAACGGTTTGCACCAGTGATATTTTTTCCGGTGCATGTAATAGTCAAATTCCAACGGTTCGTCGCCCGAACCATACAATAGATAATGTTGAATCTTTTCCGGCAGATTTCGCCACGGCGTGGTCAGCATATCCGGTTGCTTTAACTGTTCGGAAATTTTCCGCAGCAGCATATTATAATACATGATTAAATGCTGGGGACCCCGCCGCCAGGCGGAGATGGCGCCGTCTTTTATGGATATTGAGTCGTCCGGCACCACCTTATGCGGATCCATTTCCATCTGCACTCCAAGACCGTTGCACGAGGGGCAGGCGCCGAACGGACTGTTAAACGAGAAGTTGCGGGGCAGTAATTTGCCATAGCTTTTTTGGCATTTTATGCATGAGAGATGCTCACTGTACTGTTGTTCATCAAACTCGCCGCTGACCGGATTTTCCACCAGCAGTGTTAAAACGCCGTTACCGAGCTTTAACGCCAGTTCCACCGAATCACTTAAGCGCACCGGGTCCAGACTGCCGGTAATCAGACGGTCAATTACCGCATCGATATTGTGGCGTTTGGTTTTGGCCAGCTCCGGCACTGGTTCGTCTTCCGCCAGCGAAATCAGGCGGCCGTCCACCCGGGCCCGCACAAAGCCCTCCTGCTGGATTTTTTCAAAAATATCGTGATGTTCACCTTTGGCCGCCACCACCATCGGCGATAACAGCATGAGTTTGCGCCCGGCTTCCAGATTGCTGATTTGTTCACAGATTTTTTGCGCCGACTGCGGTTTGAGTTCCACTCCGCATTCCGGGCAGTGCGGCGTGCCGATGTTGGCATACAGCAACCGCAGATAATCATAGATTTCCGTAACCGTGGCCACCGTGGAGCGCGGCGAACTGCCGGCGGTGCGTTGTTCTATGGCAATAGCCGGCGACAACCCTTCAATATGCCGAACCTTGGGCTTTTGCATCCGATCTAAAAACATTCGGGCATAGGCGGAAAGACTCTCCACATACCGCCGCTGCCCTTCGGCGTAAAGCGTGTCAAAGGCCAGCGACGACTTGCCGGAACCGCTTAATCCGGTGATTACCACCAGTTTATTGCGGGGAATGGTTACGTCGATATCCTTTAAGTTGTGCTGACCGGCACCTTTTATGACAATGTCGTTGATCACTGTAGTTATGCTCCGATAAAAAATTATCTATTAATATAATATGCGGTAAGCAATTTTCCAAACCGTTTTTGCGGATTGTTGCAAAAATAATTGAGAAGATTTTGTTAAAAAAGTAAAAAGCGGCTTGAAAAATGTCGGTTTATGCGTTAAATTTCTAATCAAGGATAAAATATGGAAACTATTAAGGAATTTGACTATATTATGGAAAAAAAGTCTTTACGGGATGTTCATGTGAACGTCCGTGATATGTACAATCGGGCGGCGGCCAGTGCCGATGATCCGAAAAGTTGTGATTATGCAATTACCCTGTTAAGTGAAGTTGTGCGCCGCGCTCCGGCTCTGGAAGAGGCCCGGCAGAAGCTGCGCAAGTTGGAACTGGCTAAAAAAGTCGGCTTCTTTGCCAAACTCGCCGCAAGCAGCTCCAGCAAAAAAGCATTGCCGAAAATTCAGGCGGAGATGAGTCAGAGTCCACTGCGTGCCATGGCAATGTGCGAGGCGGAATTGATGAAGAATTTAAACAATGTGCCGGTTCTGAAGTTGCTGTCGGCCGCCGCTAAAGCGTTAAAGGCCGATTTTATTGAACTGGAAGCGGCGGAACTTATCTATAAGTTTCAACCCGGCGATGTCGAGTCCGCCAATACGTTGGCCGATCTGTATCAGAAAAACGGGCAGGCCGCTCAAGCCGCCGATATTTTGATGACCTTGTCCAACAAGAATCCCAATGATTACGATTTGGCCGCCAAAGCCAAGGCCGCTATGAATGCCGCCAATGCCGGTAAGGAAGATGAGAAAATTAAGGAGCTTCGGGAGAAAAGTTCGGCCACCAAAGCCAACGTTACTCTGCAATTAGAGTCCGGTACGATTCATGACTCCCGGCAGGCACAGATTTTGATTGCTAAATTTGAACGGGATTTGAAGGTTAATGACTCGCTGGATATGCGCCGTAAACTGGCGGAAGCCTATATGGTGGCCGGGAATTTTGACGGTGCGATCAAACAATTAGAATATGTGGCGCAGAAACTCGGTACTATGGACCCTGCGCTGGATAAGTCCATCGAGGCCGGGTATGTGGGGAAGTATGACGCTTATTTAGAGGCGGTTAAGGCTAATCCGGGCGACTACGAAAATGCCGAGCAGGATATTGAACGTTATACCGCCGAACGCGAACAATTCCGCTTGCAACGGGCGGAACACCGGTTGAAATTGTATCCGAATGACTCACAACTGCAGTTCGATTTTGCGGTTTTATGTTATGAAAACGGTAAGATTAATGAGGCGACGGAGTATTTTGAAGAGTCATACAAAAGTCAGCGTTTGAAACTTGCCAGCGGTGTCTATCTGGGGCGTTGCTCAATCCGCCGGCGGGAGTATGACAAGGCGATAACGTATCTGGAAGAAGCGGAAAAAGAGATGGTGCGTTTTGATAAACGCAAAATGGAGGCTATCTACTATTTGGCAATGGCATATGAGCGCGGCGGCCGTTTTGCCGATGCCTCTGCCCAGTATAAGGTTTTGGTGAATGCAAATCCAAATTATCGTGATGCCGCCGAACGTTTGAAGGAATGCGAAGAAAATTTGTAAAAAATATGAAAAC
>CAZEHZ010000061.1:0-13623 GCA_964512385.1 uncultured Victivallaceae bacterium
AAATCGGCTATATCGTTAATAATAAAAATGTTAAACATTAAAATCCACATAAACAAAAGCAAGGTTTTCAGTTTTCGCCTAACTGCTCCGGCATTATCGATTAATGTATCAATAAAAAAAACTTTACCCGACTTATCAGGTAAAGTTTTTTTAATTGGTTTTATTGCCCCCCTCATCCTCAGAGATATCGGGGATTATTGCCCAAAAATCAAGCGGCTTCCGGCGATTTTTCTTCAGCCGGAACCGGGTCTGCCAGTGGAGCGGCTACCACCTCTTTGGTCTTAACATAAAAAATGTCATACACCCGGCGTTCGCCTGCGTGGTCAAACTTTTTATTATCAGTAGGATAACTAATTACGCCAAGCTGTTTTGTCCACATGGCCGACGAGCCGCCGCCATCCATATTTATAGCGTAAAAGCACCCGATGCGTTGCATAAAATCCGCTAAATCCGGGCAAGTCATACCGGTGGCTTTGCCGGGAGTACGCCCGTCCACCACCACCATATACAACACATTGGCCGGAGTAACACCGATAGCGGTACGGTTATGACGGCCTAAAACGTGGTCATAACTGCCGATTTTATCATAAATTTTGCCATCATAAACCAACACCGGAAAACCGGCCCGCATGTTCGGTTCCTGAGCCTGCGCCACATTGTCTTCGGTATACAGCACCACCCGGTTGCCGTCATGCGCAAAATAGCCGCCCGAACCACGCCCCACGCCGCCCGACGCATATACCTTATTATCCTGCTTTAACATGCCGGCCGCCGCCGAAGGATCAAAATTGAAATATCCAAAATTCACCGCCGCCACCGCATTAAATTGCGGAGCCATTTTACTGACGGTTTCCCGTTTGCCGTCGGCACATACCCCGATGCCGATTTCCACCGCCGGATTGTTCAAGTCGGCCGCAATAACCGAAATTATCTGCGGTCCGCCGTATAAATTCGCATAAGAATATTGATAAGCGGCGATTCCCGGAGCCAAAACCACGCCGGTTCTGGAAGCCGGTTGCGCAAACTTAGCGGCATCCGCCGCCGCAAACGAGTAACTCCCGGCCAATCCCAGCACCAGAATAAATGCCAGAACCGCCGCCATACGGAATTTATGGAACTTCATTTTGCAAACAATCCTTTCATTATATTAAACTTTAGATTTAGAAAAATACCGACTGATTTTCCGCTTTAACCTTAGCCGCCAGAACATGGATTAAATCGCCCAACTCGCCTTTATCGGCGGAAATCGGAATAATTTCAATAACTTCGCTTTTCAGCTCATCCCGTAATAACTCCAAATTCTCCGCACTTTCCGGCAAGTCCATTTTATTGGCCGCAATAATTGCCGGGCGTTTGGACAAGCCGCGCATATAGAGTTCCAGCTCCTGTTGTAAATGGCGGAAGTCTTCATACGGTGTCCGCCCGTCTACGCCGGCCATATCCAGCACAAACAACAATACATGAGTACGCTCAATATGCTTTAAAAATGCGTGCCCAAGCCCCACATTGGCATGTGCGCCGTCAATCAACCCCGGAATATCCGCCATCGTCAAGCGGCCGTAATCCGGCAATTCCACTACGCCAACCACCGGCTGTAACGTGGTAAACGGATACGGCGCCACTTTAGGCCGAGCCTGCGACACAGCCCGCAGTAAGGTCGATTTTCCGGCATTCGGATACCCCACCAAGCCAACATCGGCAATGGTCTTCAATTCCAAAATCAGTTCCCGTTCTTCACCCTCTTCGCCGGCTTCGCACTGCCGGGGTGCCCGGTTGGTACTGGAGGCAAAACGGGCATTACCACGCCCCCCCTTGCCGCCTTTAGCCACTACCAAGCGCACGCCGATTTCATTCATATCGCCAAGAACCTCTTTGGTATCGACATCCATAACCACCGTACCCACCGGGACTTTCAACACAATGTCATCAGCACGTCTGCCATGCAGGTCTTTACCTTTGCCATGTGGTCCGCGGTCGGCGGCATAGTTACGGTCATACAGTAAATCAATTAAGCTCTGTTCGCTGGCCGAGGCCTCTAAAATCACATTGCCGCCGTTGCCGCCGTCGCCGCCGTCCGGCCCGCCTTTCGGCACAAACTTTTCACGCCGGAAACTGCAACAGCCGTTGCCTCCGTCGCCGCCCTTTACGGTAATTTTTGCTTTATCAACAAACATATATACACTCTCCTCTTATTAAAAGCCCCCAAAAACGGGCTATAAAAACGTGTAAAATTTTCAGAAACAGGATAAAATATCCCTAAAACCTTAAAAAACAAAACGCAAAACCCGTTAAAAAACAAAAAAACCCGGAGATTGCATACAATCCACCAGGTTTTTTGAATATTCGCACACAGCGTGCAAATTAAGCTAACGGCGCAATGCTTACACTGCGTTTGCTCTTATTGAATTCCACCTTACCGTCAATCAAAGCGAAGATGGTGAAGTCTCTGCCGAGACCCACGTTCTTGCCCGGATGGAAACGGGTGCCGCGCTGACGAACAATAATGCTGCCGGCGGATACAGTTTCGCCGCCAAAAGCCTTTACACCCAAGTACTGCGGATTACTGTCACGACCGTTACGACTGCTGGACTGCCCTTTTTTATGTGCCATTTCTCAAGTTCCTTTATATTAAATTAAACGTTATTCCAATTACAAGACCCTCTAATATAATACAACGTTTGCAAATATCAAGTTTATATCCGGTAAATATTTTATTTTTTTATGCGCACCGACACACAGCACAAGACAATGGCACACTATGAGTCATAATGGCACATGATTTTATATTTTTAACCTCATTAAAAGTTGGCATGCATTCTGCTATGTTATAACTGAAATTTAAAAAACTTGATTTTGCAAAGGAGAAAAAGATTATGAATATGGAAAAACTTACCAACCGCTCCCGTGAGGCGTTACTTGCGGCGCAGAATATTGCCGTGGAAAACGGTAATCCGGAGTTGAATAATTTACATTTATTGAGTGCATTGCTGAATCAGAATGACGGGTTGGCGGCATCGTTGCTGCAGCGTTGCGACATCCCCTTAAGCAAGGTTGCCGGTATGGTGCAAAATGCACTGGACCAACTCCCCAAGGTCTCCGGCGGCAACGGTCAGCTTTACCAGTCCGCTGACTTCAGCAAAGTTCTCAATTCTGCGGCCAAAAAAGCCGAAGACATGCACGATGAATATATCAGCGTGGAACACTTTATTCTGGCCTTAACCGAAGTTGGCGGCAAAGCGGGCGAAATCTTAAAGCAGTGCGGATTAACCACTAACAAAGCGTTACAGGCACTACAGGGTATTCGTGGCAATCAGCGGGTAACCAGTGCCGACCCGGAAACCACCTTTGAAGCGTTGGAAAAATACGGGCGGGATTTAACCAAATTGGCGGCACAGGATAAGCTGGACCCGGTAATCGGGCGGGATGACGAAATCCGCCGGGTAATCCAAATTTTGTCCCGTCGTACTAAAAACAATCCGGTACTGATTGGCGAGCCGGGCGTAGGTAAAACGGCCATTGTGGAAGGCTTGGCACGGCGAATTTATCGTGGCGACGTTCCCGAAGGCTTGAAGAACCGCCGTCTGATTGCGCTGGACATGGGCGCTCTGATTGCCGGGGCCAAATATCGTGGCGAATTTGAGGAACGCTTAAAAGCGGTGCTGAAAGAGGTAACCTCCAGCGACGGTGCTATTATTCTGTTTATTGATGAACTTCACACCGTAGTAGGTGCCGGAGCCACCGAAGGCGCGATGGATGCGGGGAACTTGCTGAAACCGTTACTGGCTCGTGGCGAACTGCACTGCATCGGGGCGACTACGCTGGATGAGTATCGTAAATATATTGAAAAAGATGCGGCTTTGGAACGCCGGTTCCAGTCGGTTCTGGTGCCACCGCCGTCGGTGGAGGACACCATCAGTATATTGCGCGGGCTGAAGGAGCGTTATGAAATTCACCACGGGATTAAGTTGCGTGACAGTGCGCTGGTGGCGGCGGCGGTGTTGTCGGACAAATATATTTCCGACCGTTTTCTGCCGGATAAAGCCATTGACCTGGTGGATGAAGCGGCCGCTACTCTGCGTACCGAAATTGACAGTTCGCCGGTGGTGATAGATGAACTTGAACGCCGTTGCATGCAGTTGGAAATTGAAATCGCCGGGTTGCGTAAAGAAAAAGATCCCGCCAGTATCAAACGGCGTGAAGAGCTGGAGCGTGAATTGGCCGAACATAAGGAAAAGAGTAAGGAACTGCACGCCAAATGGGATAACGAAAAAAAGGCGATTGACCATTTGCGCACGTTGCGGGAAAACTTGGAAAACACCCGTCAGCAACTGGATAAGGCGGAACGTGAGTATAATTTGGAAAAGGCCGCGGAGTTGCGTCATGGTGCAATTCCGACGATTGAACAGCAAATTAAACAGGCCGAAGAAGCGATTCGCAACAGCGGCGACTCCCGTTTATTGAAGGAGGATGTGGATGAAGAGGATATCGCCGCCATTGTCAGCCGCTGGACGCATATTCCGGTCAGCAAACTGGTGCAGAGCGAAAAGCTGAAACTGCTGGCGTTGGACGATAAACTGCATGAACGGGTGATTGGTCAGGCCGAGGCGGTCAGTGCGGTGGCCGATTCCGTTCTGCGGGCCAGAGCCGGGTTAAAAGACCCGAATCGACCGATTGCGTCGTTCATCTTTTTAGGGCCGACCGGGGTGGGTAAAACCGAGTTGGCCAGAGCATTGGCGCAGGATCTGTTTGATGACGAACGGGCGATTGTGCGAATCGATATGTCTGAATATATGGAAAAGCACAGTGTTTCCCGTTTAGTGGGCGCACCTCCGGGATATGTGGGTTATGATGAAGGCGGGCAGTTGACGGAAGCCGTCCGCCGCCGGCCGTATTCGGTAGTGTTGTTTGATGAAATTGAAAAAGCGCATCACGATGTGTTTAATGTCTTGCTGCAGGTTTTGGATGACGGCAGAATAACCGACTCGCAAGGGCGCACCATCAATTTTAAAAACACCATTATTATTATGACCAGTAATCTGGGCAGCAGTCAGATTCTGAAACACCCGGATAATCCGGACTTAGTAAGAGATGATGTGATGAGTGAACTGCGTGACAATTTCCGGCCGGAATTCTTGAATCGTGTGGATGAAATCTTGATTTTCCATGCGTTGACCAAGGCCGACTTAGGCAAGATTGTGGACATACAGTTAAAACACTTTGCCGACCGTCTGGCGGATCGCAACATTGGCATGGAGCTAACTCCGGCGGCCAAAGAGTTGTTGATTGACGCCGGTTACGATCCGGCGTATGGAGCCAGACCGTTAAAGCGGGCGATAGTGCGGGAAATGGAAACTCCGGTTTCCCGTCTGTTGATCTCCGGCGATCTGCACGACAACGGCAAATTGGTAATTGATGCCGCCGATGGCAAATTGACGTTTGACTGCTTAGACTAATTAAATAAAACAAGACCGTTTGCAAAGATGACTTTTCGCAAACGGTCTTGTTATTTTTGCAGCCAAACGTTAAAACATTGCGGCAATAGGCTTTATAATAGTCGATAATGCAAAAGGTGATTTTGGTTGTAGACAAGGCGGCAAGTAGCGAAGTGTACTTTAGTACATGAGCGGCGCCGCCAACGCAGTATACGACCAAAAGCACCGGAGGCTCCAGCGGAGGCATGATAATGCCGAAGCGACAAGGCATAAAACATAGTTCAACGCTAAAAACCTTGCAGTTATTTATGTGACTTTAGTGATTCAAATTTTTGATTGGTTACAATATAGACGGTTTTGCATTATCGACTATTTTAGTTAAAATACTTAATTTGGCATGAGCGGCCTGCCACAAATCATAATTAGCCTGCAATTGAATCCACTTCCCCGGAGTTGTACTCAATGCCGCCGCAAATCGTAATGCCATCTCCGGAGTTACCCGTTTATGACCGTTTATTATTTCCGAGACGGCTTTTCTGGAAACTCCGATAGTTTCTGCAAAATCAGTTATAGTAATCCTGGCCGGCTCTAAATACGCCCCCTTTAAAATTTCACCGGGATGTGCCGGGCATACGGTACGTTCTTCAATTTTGCATACCGTAAAAACTTCGTCATTCATCATAAACACCTCCTAATGATAATCCAAATAGTCCCAGTTTATTACCTTGTTACCAGCCATAGAAAGCATGTTGCCGTGGCACATATGCCATAAATTACACCGCCGGTAAAGTCAATCGCCGCCAATACGGGTACAGAGGAAAAAAGTTTATAATCATAAATATATTTTTTGTAGATATTCGAAAAAAACCAAATTACTACGGCATCAAATGCCATCCAAACAAAAAAAGCGGCTCCTAAACTGTTGGCATAGCTAAAATTAAATATTGCCGCCACCGCAGTAGAGGCCGACAGCCACACAAAAAATAAAATCAGGTTTATCCACAAAAAAGTCACCAACCTTCGCCGATTAAACTTTAACTGCAACGGCAAATTACGGTGAAAAAAAATCGTAATAGCCAAAGTGATAAAGGAAATTGCGACACCTCCACACAACCATCCGCTTAATTCTCTGGAATATTCCATCGTCTGAATAAATTGTATATACTTAGCGACATTTACAATTTCGTAATCATCGCCCGCCCGTAATTTTTCCAGTAAAAAACTCCGATATCGCCAAAACTCCAGCCATAGCGTAATTAAACTGCTTAACAGAAAACCAGTCAAACCATAATACCGTCCATTTTTCACTTATGCACCTGCTTTCTATATTCGTTAAACAATATCACGGTTATTGTTAATGTCAAGTCATCATGTCTAACCAAATTCTAACAAAGTACGGATATTGCTTTAACATTGGGACGGTAAATTAAAGGCAAAGGACAGAAAGGATTGTAAAATTATGAATAAGATGATTATCTCGTTATGGATGGCGGAGGCCACATTTTTCACCTCTCAAGCTCAAATTACTGTAAACGGTGCAGGCGCAACATTTCCGTCGCCGGTTTATCGGGTGTGGGCTTATAATTTTAAGGAGTCGGTGGATAACAAAATTGCGGTTAATTATCAGGGCGTCGGCTCCGGCGCCGGAGTTTCTCAGCTGATTGCCGGCACCGTGGACTTTGGCGCCACCGACAATCCGCTAACTTTGGCCGAACAGGAACAGCACGGCTTATTGCAGTTCCCCATGCTGGCCGGCGGCGTGGTGCTGGTGGTGAATCTGCCCAGTTTAAAACAGCCGATTACCTTATCCGGCGAAGTTTTGGCCGACATTTTTGCCGGACGCATAACCGTTTGGAATGATGCCGCCATTGCCGCATTAAATCCTAAAATCAAACTGCCGAAACTCAAAATTACCGTAGTCAGCCGTTCCGACGCCAGCGGCACCACGTTTATTTTCACGCATTATCTCTCGCAGGTATCGGAAAACTGGGCGAAACAAATCGGTACCGGCCCGGCGGTAAAATTTCCGGTGGGCATCGGCGGCCAGAAAAACCCCGGAGTCTGCAATAATGTGGCTCGTATTCCCGGCAGTATCGGCTATACCGAATACACCTATGCGATAGAGGCAAAACTAAAGATGACCAATCTGGTAAATGCGGCCAAGCAAGTAGTTACGCCGTCGCCGGACACATTTCAAAACGCCGCCGCATATGCCGACTGGGATAATGCCCCCGGCTATTACATGGTGTTGACCAATCAACCCGGTGAACAATCCTGGCCGATTACCGGAATCACCTATATTCTGGTCCGTAAACAGCAGTCGGATATAGAGCAGGCAACGGCGATGTTTCAGTATTTTCAATACTGTTTCAGCTCCGGTAAAATGGCGGCCAAAAAACTGAACTACGTGCCGTTGCCGGACAGTCTGGCCACGCAAATCCGCAACAGCTGGGTAGAAAATATTGTACTGCCGGATAATAAGAAACTTGCGGAGCTGTTACCGTGAAAACCCGTTCCAAACCATATATGCAGTATATCGACCGTCTTTTTAAACTGCTCACATTTCTGGCGGCCTTAACCATTCCGTTGCTGGCGGCGGGATTTTTACTCCAGTTGTTCTGCGGCAGTTTTCCGGCTTGGCGTGAATTCGGCTTGCAACTGCTGATTGGTAAAGAGTGGAATCCCGGCATGAATGAATTCGGTGCATTACCGGCGATTGTCGGCACATTGCTGACTACCGCCACCGCCATGATTCTGGCCGTGCCGCCGGCGTTTGTGATTGCGCTGTATCTGGTGGAGGCTCCGCCGGTAGTCAGCGGCATTCTGAGTCAGGCGTTGGATTTGCTGGCGGCGATTCCCAGTGTCATTTACGGTATGTGGGGCTTGTTTGTGCTGGTTCCGGTTATGAATGAATATGTGTTGCCGTTCTTAGTGGAGACTCTAAATCTGGGTAAAATACCGTTTGTGGGTGAATATTACAGCGGCTTCGGCTTTCTTACCGCCGGAGTTATTTTAGCGTTAATGATTATGCCGTTTATCTCGGCGGTAATGCGTGATGTATTTAAAATGACGCCGTCGGTTTTACGGGAAGCCGCCTTCGGCATCGGCTGTACCCGCTGGGAAACGGCGGTACATATTATTATGCGTTACGGCATCCGTGGACTGTTGGGCGGCATATTCATCGGTCTGGGGCGGGCACTGGGCGAAACGATGGCGGTGTTGTTTGTAATCGGCAATGTTCCGGCTCTGCCGGAGTCGGTTTTAGACTGCGGAACCACCATATCCACCACCTTGGCCAATAATTTTGCCGAAGCCGACGGCACAATGCGGAGTGTGTTGTTTGCCTTGGGCATGATACTGCTGGGGATTTCATTTACCGTGCAGATATTGTCGCAATATTACCTGAACTTAACCAGTCGCAACCGGGGAGAAAAAGCGTAATATGACAAGTTGTAATTTTCCTAAGCGCGGTTTAAAAATACGCAAAACGGTGGAGTATTCCGTACAGATATTCTCTTATTTTGCCTTGACTGCGGCCATCGGCGGTATGCTGTGGATTCTTTATACCGTGGTGATGCACGGCATGTCGGTACTAAACTGGGAATTTCTGACCAATCCCAGCAAACCTTACGGCGTGCCGGACGGCGGGATTGCCAATGCTTTACTGGGTACGGTATATATCACTTTCGGGGCGGTGGTCATTGCCCTGCCGCCGGCTTTGGCCGGAGGAATCTATCTGGCGGAATATGGCCGCCAAAACCGCATTGCCAACATTATCCGGTTTACCGCCAACGTAATCATGGGGATTCCGTCGGTGCTGGTGGGGTTGTTTGTGTATGCGGTAATGGTGGTGCCCTCCGGCTCATTTTCCGGGCTGGCCGGCAGTGTGGCGCTGGCGATAATCATGCTGCCGGTAATCCTGCGCACCACCGAAGATATGATGCGCATGGTGCCGGACGCTTTACGGGAGTCGGCACTGGCCTTGGGCATGAGCCGTATGCGCAGTACCTTGCGGATTGTGTGCCGCTCCGCCCGCAGTGGACTCTTGACCGGCATTCTGCTGGCGATTGCCCGGGTATCCGGCGAAACCGCCCCCTTGCTGTTCACCGCCATGTGGAGTGATAGTTGGCCGAAGCAGTATTTTACCAATCCCACCGCCAACATGCCGGTATTGATTACCGAATACGCCACCAATTCGCCGTTTGAAGAGATGCACGCCGCCGGTTGGGGTGCGGCCTTAATCATCACGTTATTGGTGCTGTGTTTGAATTTAACGACCAGAATACTCTTTAAGGAGAAAAAACATTAATGAAAAACGTAAAAATAGCAGTGAAGAATCTGAACTTCTTCTATGGTAAACATCAGGCGTTATTCGACAATAATTTAACGATTGAAACCAATAAAATTACCGCCGTCATCGGGCCGTCCGGGTGCGGCAAATCAACGCATTTGCGCATTTATAACCGCATTTTTGAACTTTATCCGGAACAGCGGGCGGAGGGCGAAGTTTTGCTGGACGGCCGTAACATTCTGGCTAAAGATGTGGAACTGTTGGAGTTGCGCCGTCAGGTAGGAATGATTTTCCAGAAACCGACGCCGTTCCCCATGTCGGTATTCGACAATGTGGCGTATCCATTAAAACTGCATTACAAGGTCAGCAAAAAAGAGACGGAAAATTTAGTTGAGGAGGCCTTGCGGGGTGCCTCGTTATGGGATGAAGTAAAGGACAAATTAAAGTCCAGCGGCCTTGCCCTCTCCGGCGGCCAACAGCAACGCCTTTGTATTGCCCGTGCCATCGCCGCCCGGCCGGAGGTTCTGCTGATGGATGAACCCACCAGTGCCATTGACCCGGTGGCCACGTTAAAAATTGAAGAGCTGCTGTTAGAACTGAAACATCGCTTTACTATTGTGATTGTAACTCACAACATGCAGCAGGCCGCCAGAATCAGCGACAATACCTGTTTCTTTTATCAGGGCAGAATTGTGGAAGTTGATGAAACCAAAAAAATCTTTACCAACCCGTCAAACCCGAAAACCGAAGAGTATATTACCGGTCGTTTCGGATAATCAGGAGTAAATAATATGAATGCACATCTGAAAACTGAAATTGAATTATTGAAGAACATGCTCTCGCACCTTTCGGCGGAGGTGGAGTCCGCCGTGCAGAACGCCGTAAAATCTCTGGCCGATGCTAATCGGGAACTGGCCTCCGGTATTATTGTCAACGATATGGACATCGATACCGCCGAAGTACGCATTGAGGAAGAGTGTTTAAAAGTAATGGCGCTTTATCAGCCCGTGGCCGGCGATTTACGCTATGTAATCACCTTGATTAAGGTAAATGCCGAACTGGAACGCATTGGCGATCTGGCGGTGAATATTGCCGAGCGGGTACTGGATTTACCGGAACAGAGTTTAAAAGACCACGCCGTACCGGATTTTGCGGTAATGGCGGCGGAAGTGCGCCAAATGCTGAAAAACGCCCTTGATTCGTTAATCTCCAGAGACGCTCTACTGGCACTGCAAGTAATCAATAATGATGATAAAGTAGACGCTATTCATCGTAAAAACTACCATATTGCAATACAAATGGCAAAAAAATCGCCGGAAAATGTGGAAATCGGCTTGACGTTACTGGCAATATCACGTAACTTAGAACGTATTGCAGATTGCACCACCAATATTTGCGAAGATGTGATTTATCTGGAACAGGGGAAAATAGTGCGGCACAGCCAAAAATAGGAAAACAGCATGAGTAATGAAAAAATATTAATTATTGAAGACGAACCCGGCATTGGCGAGTTGATTATTTATAATTTACAGAAAGAGGGCTACGCCAATTTACGCTATGCGTTGTCCGGCGAAGAGGGTCTGCAAACCGCCCTCGCCTTTAAGCCGGATTTAATTCTGCTGGATTTGATGCTGCCCGGTATCGACGGCTTATCAGTTTGCCGGCAGTTGAAAATGAATCCCGCCACCAACGGCATCAGTATTGTTATGCTGACCGCCAAAAGTGAAGACAGCGATATTGTGGTGGGCTTGGAGTTGGGTGCCGACGATTATATCACCAAACCCTTCAGTCCTAAAGTTCTTACCGCCCGTATCCGGGCCGTTTTACGCCGCAAGGAACAACCGCTGGACAATTACGGCGGCGACACGCTGAAGTGCGGTCCGCTGAATATGAATAAGGGCACCCGCCTCTGCATGCTAAACGGTGTGGAGCTGACATTAACCTGTTCGGAATTTGACTTATTATGGCTGTTAGCCTCCCGTCCGGGCTGGGTATTCACCCGTAATCAGATTGTCAACGCCATTCGCGGCGGCGATTACCCCGTAACCGCCCGTGCGATGGACGTTCAAATCGTGGGTCTACGCCGTAAACTTGGTGAAGATGCCGGAATTATTGAAACTATTCGCGGAGTCGGATATCGCTTTAACCTTACTGCGGAATAAGGCAAGTCAATGAAGCACAACATATTAACTTTTCTGCCGCCGCTGCTGGCGGCAATTCTGCTCACCGTACTGGCGGCAATCTTCGCCGCCACCGGGTCTTTAAATGATGTTTACACCGCCGATGTAAAAAGAGACTTGGCGGTGCGTACCAGTTTATTGATGCCTTATTGTCAGGATATCATTGCCGGAAAATCAGCTCAACTGCCGCCTGAACTGCTGGCCGTTACCCGTTTGACCATTATACAGGCGGATACCGGAAACGTGGTTTGGGATTCTCAGGAAGAACCCGACAAGCTGGACAATCACCTGAACCGGCCGGAAATTCAGGCCGCATTGCAGTCTGAAGGATCGTCATTTACCAAACGCTTCAGCTCCACATTAAACTTAAATATGCTGTACTGCACCAGAGTCATGCCTTATAATCAGCAAAAATACATTATCCGTACCGCAGTATCGGTACAAAGCATTAACACCGTAGTAAAGGAGATGCGGCGTAACGTATTGTTAGCTACCTTGCTGGGCATAATCGGAGCATTTATTTTAACCTATCTGGTGTTTGTTTCGTTCACTCGTCCGGCCCGCAATCTGGTTCTGGCCGCCCGGCGAATTGCGGCGGGAGAACTTACCGCCACCCTCCCGATTCCCAAACGCGGCGCAATGCGGGAACTGGCACTGTCTTTAACCACCATGACCAGCCAGTTAATGTATAATATTATCCGCATTTCACGGGAGAAATCGGAACGGGACGCCGTTTTTTCCGCCTTGTCCGAAGGGGTGGTTTTACTGGATGAAAATCATCGGATTGTGGATATAAATCAGGCGGCGTTAAATATTTTCAGCTTTAACGGCAAACTGCCCTTGCAGCAGGAGTTCTTTGCTCTGGTGCGCAATCTGGAGCTGGAAAGGTTTATCAGCCGCCAGGCGGCGGTGGACGGCGTAACGCATGAACACGAGTTTACCGTGTCGTTACCTTCCGGCGACCGCCAGCTGCGCATCCGGGCCGCCCGTCTGCACTGGAGCGATACCGATTCCGGTATTATGCTGGTAATTTATAACCTGACCAAACTGCGGAAACTGGAAAATTACCGGCGGGACTTTATCGCCAACGTTTCGCATGAAATCAAAACTCCGCTTACCGCCATTCAGGGCGCCGTGGAAACTTTACAGGACGGTGCGATTGATGATGCCGCCGCCGCACCGCGCTTTATGCAGATAGTGTCTGCAAACACCAAACGGCTTACGGCGTTGGTGGAGGATATTCTGGCGTTGACCAATTTGGAAAACCGGGTTTTGGATGCGGATTCAGATTTAGAAACGCTTAACCCGTTGGAATTTGTGTCCACCGCCGTCGAACTCTGCACCCCCGCCGCCCAGAGCCGGCACAGCACCTTGGAAATTCAAGACCATGCGCCGGAACGGTTAATGCGGGGCAATCGCCGGCAGTTGGAACAGTTAATCATAAATCTGCTGAATAACGCCATAAAATACTCGGTGGAACATGATAACATAATTGTGGCAATCAACACGGTAAATCAGAATAAAACCCTGCAGATTCAAGTAATTGACCACGGCACCGGAATTGCTCCGGAGCATTTGTCGCGGATATTTGAGCGGTTTTACCGGGTGGATAAATCCCGCAGCCGGGCCGCCGGCGGCACCGGATTGGGATTGGCGATTGTTAAACATACCGCCTTGCTGCACCACGGCAGTGTAGAGGTAGCCAGCACGCTAAACCAAG
>CAZEHZ010000062.1:0-13309 GCA_964512385.1 uncultured Victivallaceae bacterium
TCGAAGTGGAGAATGACTTTTTACGAACTGTGTCCTTGAATCTGGGCTTGAATGTAGAAAAGCACAAATAAAACCGCAACATCCTTCGCGATCGTGAATACTTCAAACTAAAAATTTATCAGTTGCCGGAAATTTCGAGCGTAAAGGAAATTTGAGTTGTGTCAAGGAGCGTTGAAGATGCTTTTTTTGCAGTGTCCGCACCGATAAAACTATTGTTCCATTTGGAATTTATCCAAACGGCACGATTGGAATCGGAGTCTGATGGAGAACGGGGCGGCCTTGTTTATTTCAGCCGGGCTGGAACTCAACTGAAAAAATTACTCTTTATTTTGCTGATACCATTCAGATACAATTCCGAGTTTTGCAATCTTATAATGCATAACCCGCGGCGATAAACCAATGCTTCTACCCGCCGCAGACATGTTGCCGTGGTGTTTTTTTAATGCCTCCACAATTAACTCCCGCTCAAATGAATTGACCAGAGTTTCAAACGAGGCTTTGTTTTCCGGCAGGAATTCCGACCCGTCGGCCGAGCCGGTTTGCAACGACGGCGGCAAGTTGTAACCATGAATGCAATCATCATGGCTGGTCAGAATCGCCCGCTCAATACAGTTCTCCAGTTCACGGACATTGCCGGGCCAATGATAGGCCATAAGCATATTGATCGCCGGGGTGGAAATGCGTTTGATTTGTTTGCCGTAGCGAATGTTGTGTTTTTCAATAAAATGTTCCGCCAGCACCTTATTTAACAAGGACGGAATATTGCGTTCATGCACCACCGCCGAGCTTAATTCATGCAAAACTGCAATTTCAATTTTTAGTTGATTTTCCATAATCTCATCCGTTCCAGCGCCTCTTGCGTCTTGGCTCGATTCCCAAATGCGGTCAACCGGAAAAATCCCTCGCCACAAGAGCCGAACCCGACACCCGG
This sequence comes from uncultured Victivallaceae bacterium, assembly GCA_964512385.1. Classification (GTDB taxonomy): domain Bacteria; phylum Verrucomicrobiota; class Lentisphaeria; order Victivallales; family Victivallaceae; genus CALXXL01. The sequence continues at coordinate 932 of CAZEHZ010000062.1, forward strand.
AGTCCCGACAACGGCGCAATTAGCCAATAACTCATCAAAAAACACTTCCGACCGGACACCTTCAGGTAACTTCAGCCAAATATACGGAGCATTCTCTCCACCGTAGATAGTATAACCCATTTCCTGCAAATTATGACTGATAATTTGTGCGTTTTTCATGTAATAACTGACTTGCGACACAATTTGCTGACGGCCTTCTTCGCTATAGGTGGCTTCGGCCGCCCGCTGTACCACATACGATACGCCGTTAAATTTGGTGCTTTGCCGTCTCCGCCACATGGCGTTGAGTTGTTCCGGCAAGGTTTTGGGTACTACCGTATAAGCACAGCGTACTCCGGTAAAACCGGCGGTTTTGGAATAGGAGCGAAATTCAATAGCTACCTTTTCCGCACCGGGGATTTCATAAATGCTTCGCGGCAGGCCGGCTTCCCGAATATACGCATAGTAGGCGCAGTCAAATAGAATGATGGCCTGATTCCGCAACGCATAGTCGACAAACGCTTCCAGCCGGGCCCGACTCATTACGGTTCCGGTGGGGTTATTGGGCGAACACAGATAGATTACATCAACCGGACAATCCGGCGGCTCCGGCACGAAGTTTTGACTTTCGAGACACGGCATATAGTGAATCTTATCGCCACGGCCGGCCAGAATATTACTGTCGCGGTAAACCGGGTAAACCGGGTCTGTAATCGCAATTTTCGTGTCTGGAGAAAATAATTCCTGAATATTGGCCACATCGCACTTGGAACCGTCGCTGACAAAAATTTCATCCGGAGAAATGGCGATTCCGTGGGCGGCATAGTCTAATTCCGCAATTTTTTCACGCAGAAACGCATACCCCTGTTCCGGGCCGTACCCGCGAAAGGTTTTTGAATTTTCCATTTCGTCAGCGGCGTGCGTCATGGCGGCGACCACGGCCGGCACTAACGGCAAGGTAACATCGCCGATTCCCAGCCGGATCACATCGGTTTGCGGATGGCTTTGTTCAAATGCTTTAACCTTATCGGCAATTTTGCTGAAAAGGTAACTTTTTGGTAACTGTGAAAAGGCCGGATTGGATTTAAACATAATACTCTCCTTTTAAAACTGCCGTGGCGTTCCCGGTCATCAAAAACTGGTTATCATTCCGGCTCCATTCAATGGCCGGCGTGCCGGGCAGCGTGATTCTGCAACCATGCTGCCGACCATTCATATCCGTTTGAACAAGCTCGTAATATTGGTTAAATTTCATTTTACCCCTAAAAATTGTTGGATATTTTCCACCTGACTTAATGCGTGGGCAATGGCCCGAACCACCAGCGACTGCCCGGTGGACGCGTCCCCGGCGATAAAAACATTCCCGGCATATCCGGAATGTTCCGGCTTTAAAAATCCCATTGCCAGTAACACCAGATCAGCGGCGATGATTTCTGGTGCTCCACCTTCGGCCGGAACAACTTCAACCCCTGTCAAGCGGCCGTTTTCAATCAGAAAACGCTGACTCTTCAGGCTCCAGCGCCGTTCACCGCCCTCTAAATGGCTGGAGGACGTGCGGAGTTGATACGACCAATCCGGCCACGGCGTTTTTTCTGAACGAGTTACGGGCGGTTTAGGCATAATCTCGATCTGCAGAACGCTCTTAGCCTGTTGCCGCAATGCCGTGCCGACGCAATCACTGCCGGTATCGCCGCCGCCGATGACTACAACACTCTTTCCGGTTGCCGAAATATCACCATTAAAATAGTCAATGGCAAATAATACATGGTCATTCTCCCGTCCGGGGATCGGCAAATCCCGTGGCGTCGGCGTTCCGGTGGCAAGCAATACCGCATCATAATTGCGGCTCAGATAAGCCAGTGAAATATCCTTGCCGATGTCAGCATTAAAATGGAATGCAATACCGCTTGCCTTCATCACTTCAATCCGGCGGTCAATCACACTTTTGGCCAATTTAAAAGCCGGAATGCCATACCGCAATAAGCCGCCCGCATCCGGGTGTTTTTCAAACACTTTAACGCTGTGGCCACGCTTATTCAAGGCGATTGCCGCGGCCAGTCCAGCCGGGCCGGAGCCGATCACCGCAACTCTTTTTCCCGTGCGTTGAGCGGGGATTTGCGGGGTAATCCAGCCGGCGGCAAAGGCGTGTTCCACCACCATTTTTTCAATTTGCCGCACCGAAACCGCATCAAAATTGATTGATGCGGAACAACTGTTTTCGCACAATGCCGGGCAAACACGAGAGGTAAACTCCGGCATTGGACTGGTAAAATTTAACAACTCCCAAGCCTGCCGCCATTGCCCCTGAGCCACCGCGCTATTGATGTCCGGAATGACATTATAAAGCGGGCAGCCGCAACCGTGGCAAAACGGAATACCGCAACTCATGCAACGTTTGGCTTGAGTTTGGATAATTTCCGCTTCCGGCATAAACTCAACTTCATTCCAATCCAGAACCCGTTCCGCCGCCGGACGGTAAAAATTAGCCGGACGTTTGATGGTAAAAAAATCTTTACTCATAATTATTATTTCCCTTGTAAAATTTTCTTGTACTCAACCGGAAAAACCTTAATGAATTTACTGCGTTCTTCCGGCCAATTGGCCAGCAAATTCTTAGCTGACAGACTTCCGGTCAGCTGAAGGTGGGTTTTAATCAAGCTCAACAATTCCGCTTCGGAACCGGCATCAAGAATGTCTAAATCCACCGTGTCAAGATTGCAGCGCAAATCGAAATCGCCTCTCCGGTCATAAACATAGGCCACGCCGCCGGACATACCGGCACCAAAGTTGATTCCTACATCGCCCAACACCACTACCCGGCCGCCGGTCATGTATTCACAGCCGTGGTCTCCGCCGCCTTCCAGCACCAGAGTCATACCGCTGTTACGAATGGCAAAACGCTCTCCGGCCTGACCGCACAAGAAAATCTGCCCGGAGGTTGCACCGTATCCCACCACATTACCGGCGATTACGTTATCCGACGGATTAAAGGTGGCGGCTGCATCCGGCTTAATAACTATTTTGCCGCCGGACAGACCTTTCCCCACGAAATCGTTGGCGATACCATTCAGGAAAATCGTAACTCCGGCCGCCAGAAATGCGCCAAAACTTTGCCCGGCACAACCATGCAAACGCAGGATGACCGAATCTTCCGGCATTCCGGCCTGTCCGAAACGCTTGGCAATTTCGCCAGAAAGCGATGTTCCGCAACTGCGGTCCGTATTGGCAATCGGCAACTCCAGTTCCAGTTTGCCGCCGTTAAAATGCGGCAAAATATGACGCTGGTCAAAATTCGGTTCATGCTTCGGCGAGGCTTGAAACGCAATTGCATTGCCGGGAGCCATCGCAAAAATTTGACTGAAGTCAAGGTTTTTCAATTTAAAGAATTCCAGCATCTGTCTCTTTTCCAAAAGATCGGTTCTGCCAACCGCTTCACGCAGTGAACGCAACCCCAGCGAGGCCAAAATTTCACGGACTTCCCCCGCCAGAAGGCGTAAGAAGTTTTCAATATATTCGGGTTTCCCCTTGAAACATTTACGCAACTCCGGGTCTTGCGTGGCAATCCCGACCGGGCAGGAGTTATCGTGGCACTTACGCATCATGATACATCCTAACGAGACCAGTAAGGTGGTGGCAAAGCCGAACTCTTCTGCACCTAATAAAGCCCCGATTACCACATCACGCCCGGTTTTCAGCTGGCCGTCAAGCTGCAGCTTAACTCTTGAACGCAAATTGTTCAATACCAACGTCTGCTGTGCTTCGGCCAAGCCAAGTTCCCACGGCAGTCCGGCATGTTTAATACTTGATAACGGCGAAGCACCGGTACCGCCGTCATATCCGCTGATCAAAATCACGTCTGCGGCGGCTTTGGCCACCCCGGCGGCAATGGTTCCCACGCCGACTTCGGAAACTAATTTTACCGAAATACGTGCATCCTTATTACTGCTGCGTAAATCGCTGATCAATTGCGCCAAGTCCTCAATCGAATAAATATCGTGGTGCGGCGGTGGCGAAATCAACGTTACGCCGGGCGTGGAATGACGCACACGGGCGATATCGGCATTAACCTTATGTCCGGGCAGTTGCCCGCCTTCGCCGGGTTTTGCACCTTGCGCCATTTTAATCTGCAACTCTTTGGCATGCGCAAGGTAATCAATGGTTACGCCGAAACGACCACTGGCAATCTGGCGAATTGCACTTGCACGGTTTTCTCCGCCCGGCCCCGGCAATGCCCGTTCCGGGTCTTCACCGCCTTCGCCGCAGTTGCTCATTGCGCCGATGCGGTTCATGGCGATGGCAATCGCTTCATGGGCTTCCGGACTTAACGAGCCGAGCGACATTGCGCCGGAGACAAAATGATGGAGGATGTTTTCCACACTTTCAACTTCGTCAAGCGGTATTGCATCAGTTTTTTTGAATTGAAACAAGCCCCGGATCGTGCAGGCCTTTTCACCCTGTTCATTGATGAGTTTTGCATATTCCTGATATTTTTCCGGCAAATTCAGCTGTACCGCCTGACGGAACAAACTCAAGGTTTGCGGCGTCCACAAATGTTGTTCGCCATTGCGACGGTAGGCGTAATCGCCGCCCGTAATGACGGCTTGCCGGTTTTTCAGTTCCGCTTCAATATCTTTTAGCGTTAAGCCGCCGATTCTGGAGGATACACCGGGGAAGAAACGCTGAATTAAGCTTTGATCCAAGCCGATCGCCTCAAAGAGTTTGGCGCCACGATAACTGCGAAGCGTGGAAATACCCATTTTGGACATGGTTTTGAGTAAGCCCTTGTCCACCGCATGAATGTAGTTTTCCGCCGCCTTGACCGGGTCTTTATTCAGCGAAAGCTCATTTACCGTCTCTAATGCCAGATACGGATGAATGGCGGTGGCGCCCATGCCCAGCAACAGCGCATAGTGCATTACTTCACGGACTTCGCCGGATTGAATGATTAAGCCGACCGGCGGCCGCAGATTTTCTTCCGTAAGTGCCTGATTTACGGCGCCAAGTGCCAGCAGTGCCGGAATCGGCAGTTGCTCATCGGGCAGATTGCGGTCCGAGAGTATCAGAATATATTTGCCGCTCTTCACCAGTTCCACTGCCTGTCGGGCAAGGTTATCCAGTGCCGCAGATAAATCCTCCGTCCACCCTAAAGACAGCGTGGTGGCTTCAAAGCCGGGGATATCCGCATGACTTAAGCGGCGAATATCCTCTTCAGTTAAAATCGGCCGTGGCAGTTTTATAATCCGGGCGTGGTTCGGGGTTTCCGCCAAAATATTGCCGTGGTTGCCAATGTAAGTAACCAGACTCATCACCAGCTCCTCACGAATCGGGTCTATCGGCGGATTGGTTACCTGGGCGAACAGTTGTTTAAAATAGTTATAAAGCAGCGGCTTTTGATGAGAAAGCACCGCCAATGCACTGTCATTACCCATTGAGCCGATCGGTTCATATCCGGTTTCCGCCATGGGTTTTACAATCCGCTCAACATCTTCCGCACTCCAGTGGAAGCGTTGGCGTTTACCATCAAGCTCGGCAGGACTCTTGGCCGGAACGATGGAATCAAACAAACCGTGAATGGAGATACGATTTTCCTCATTCCAGCGCCGGTACGGTTGACTTCTGGCCAGCGTTTCTTTAATTTCGCGGTCAAAAATCAGACGATGACCGGTCAAATCGCACCAAATCATTTCGCCGGGCTTAAGCCGCCCCTGCCGCACAACTTCTGCGGGCGGAATATCCACCACGCCGGTTTCAGAGGCAAGGACAAATAAATTGTCTTGCGTTAAAGTCCAGCGCGCCGGGCGCAAGCCGTTACGGTCAAGCATGGCTCCGGCGTTCACACCGTCGGAAAACGCCACGGCCGCCGGGCCGTCCCACGGCTCCATTAAAGCCGAATGATATTCAAAAAAGGCCCGGACATCCTTACCAATATGATACTTTGCGCCCCACGGCTGCGGCATCAGCATCAGCATGGCATGGGGCAGACTGCGGCCGGACAAAACCAGCAGTTCAAGCATCCGGTCCAGAGCGGCGGAGTCGCTTTCCCGCCCATCCATCAACGGCAGGCATTTGGATAGTTCCGGCCCGAAAAAGTCGCTTTTCAGCAGGGCTTCACGCGTATGCAAATGGTTCAGATTACCCTTTATAGTATTGATTTCACCATTGTGGCCAAGATAACGGAACGGTTGAGACAGTTCCCAAGTCGGAAACGTGTTGGTGCTGTAACGCTGATGCACCAATGCCAGCGGAGAAGCAAAATCCTTATCATTAAGGTCCGGATAAAACTTACGGAGTTGCGGCGCCTGAAGCAATCCTTTATAAACTATGCTGGTGCGGGAGAAGGAGGCAATGGCAAGTTCCGGCATCGCTTTTTCGATTTGCCGGCGGGCAATAAAAATTTGCCTTTCCAGCGCACGGTCATCTAAATTAGTTGCTTTTACAAAAAACTGCCGAATCTCCGGACAGCTTTCTCTGGCGGCACGACCGATTTTTTCTGGAAAAACAGGTACTTGCCGTACCGCAATCAGTTCCAGACCATTTGCTTCAATTTGTGCGGTAATCTGCGGAATATCGCCGCCGAAAACCATTGCCACCGCATATTTTCCAAATTCCGGCAACCCGGCGATGTGTTTGCGGAAAAATTTATCCGGAATGGCCAGCAGGATTCCGGCGCCGTCGCCGGTTTCCGAGTCGCCGCCGGAGGCTCCACGATGCATCAGCCGTTCCAGAACCTTTACTCCCAATTCTACAATCCGGTGATCAGCCACGTTGTTAAGATCAGCCACCAGGCCGACTCCGCAAGCGTCATGCTCATTGGCAAAACGATATAATCCGATATCTTTTGGTCTCATCTGTTTTCCTTTCTGCAAGTCTTTTCTTAATTTAACGCATATGCTGTAGCAAATATCATGCCAAGTTATTTTATGCTCAAAAACAAGCAAACCCGGCATAGTGTATTACAATTTTGTAATAAACGCCACTTTGAGGTTTTACATTTTTGTAAGATGGTAAATAATGCAGAAGGTGATTTTTGCTGTAAACAAAGCCGTATACAATAAAAAGCACCGGATGCTTACGGTGGAGGCGTGAACAATGCCGGAGCGACCACGCATAAAACATAGTTCTACGCTCAAAAACCGGCATTTATTTATGTAACTTTAAGGATTTAAATTTTTGCTGGTTTATAATAAAGCCGGTTTGGTATTATCAATTAAGATAGTAACACACCGTTAATTTCCACATAAGTTGGCACGCAAATTGCTTGTCTTATATTCAAAACAGTATTTGCACCGCTAAAACAATTGTATTATAGGAGAACTTACCATGAACAACCGGATGTTTGGAATAAAAAAAATTTTCAGCAAGGCCGCCCCGCCAGACAATGTGCAAAACAAATTACTGTTGGGTTTTTACGGTAAGGATTCCTTGGCCTGTACAGCGTTGCCATATTGTAGAACATTATTTATAGATTAGTTGGAGGCATTATGTCGGATGAACTTAAACATGAGTGCGGTGTGGCGCTGTTGGCGTTTCATCGTCCTCCAGCATTGCCCGGATTCGGTCTGGAGCAAATGTCGTTATTGCTGGAAAAACAGCATAATCGTGGACAGGATGGTGCGGGATTGGGCGTTTGGCAAGCCGATGCCGTTCCCGGCATCCCTTATTTTAAGATTTTTAAATCCAACGGGTGCAATCCATTGGCAACCGTTTTGGAAAATAGTCATACGGCATCGGCGGAAGGTGATATTCTGCTGGGGCATTTGCGGTATGGCACCTTTGGAAACAATAATCTGGAGGACTGCCACCCCTTACTGCGGGAAAGTGCCTGCCGTAACCGTGCTTTAATGCTGGCCGGCAACTTTAATTTGACCAACAGCAGGGCGTTGCTGCAAAAATTGACCCTTGCCGGACACCATTTGACCAGCAGTTCAGATACGGCAATTCTATTGCATTGCATCGGGCATGAGCTTGAAAAGAATCCCGAACAGCCGATCGAGGAGTTACTGCGAAACGCCGCCAAAGATTGGGACGGCGGATTTCTGATTTGCGGTGTCATTGGTGACGGTAAAGCCTTTGCGTTGCGTGATGCGGCCGGCATCCGGCCCGGATTTTACTATACCGGCGAGGCGGAGACGGTGGTGGCTTCGGAACGGCCGCCGATTCAAACGGCATTCGGCCTGACTGCCAGGCAAGTTCATGAAATTCCGCCGGGCAGTGTGTTGTTGATTGATAATAAAACCCATACCGTAACGGTTAAACCGTGCTTGCCTGCGGTAAAAATACGGCAGTGTGTCTTTGAACGGGTTTATTTCTCACGCGGCAATGATGCCGATGTCCAGCAGGAACGGCTGAAAATGGGAAAAATGTTGCTGGAACCGGTTCTTAATGCCGTGGAGCATGATATTGACAATACCTATTTTTCCTATATTCCCAATACCGCAAATGTAAGTTTTTTAGGCTTGCTGGAGAAAGGGCGTTTTCCACGCTTCGGGCAATTAGTGGTAAAAGATGCCAAATTTCGTACCTTCATTGCCGACCTTGATGTCCGTAAAAAGCTGAATATGCATATATATGATTTAGTTTACGGCGTGATTCGTCCGGGGCAGGACAATATTGTGCTTTTGGATGACTCCATTGTCCGGGGCAATACCATTGAAAAACTGCTGTTGCCGTTGCTTGACCGCCTATCCTCCCGAAAAATTGTCATTGCCAGTGCCTCTCCGCCGTTATGTTATCCGGATTGCTACGGCATTGATATGGCCAGTCTGGAAGAGCTGGTGGCTTTCCGGGCGGCGATTGCAATCTTACAGAATACGGGGCGGCAACACATTATCGACAGTTGCTACACCGCCGCCTGTGCGGATTTGCAAAAGACAGACGCTGAAATGCGCAATCAGGTGAAACCAATCTATGACGCCATTAGCTTTTCTGAACTTTGCGTTGAAATCGGCCGAATGCTTACGCCTGAGGGTTTGCAGACCCGGTTCGAAGTAGTTTATCAGACGCTGGGGAATTTGCGGCGATGCTGCCCGGCTCATACCGGCGACTGGTATTTTTCCGGCGATTATCCCACGCCGGGCGGCAATCGGGTAGTTAATCAGGCATTGGTAAATTATATAAATGGAAACCATCAAAGGGCTTATTAAATATGAATCAATTACATTACATTGTATTAGAAGACTGCGCTGTTTTCTACAGAGGAGTAAATAAATGACTAAATATATTTTCATAACCGGCGGCGTAGTATCCAGTTTGGGTAAAGGAATTACGGCGGCAAGTCTGGCTTTTTTGCTGAAATCGCGCGGGTTAAACATTACCATGCAGAAGTTGGACCCGTATTTTAACGTTGACCCCGGAACAATGTCTCCCCACCAGCACGGCGAAGTTTTTGTAACCGCCGACGGTACCGAAACCGACCTTGACCTTGGGCATTATGAACGTTTTACCGGCATTGAGTGCAGCAGGCACAGTAACTGCACCTCCGGCCGGATTTATCTCAATGTTATTGAACGTGAACGCTCCGGCGGCTATCTGGGCAAAACCGTACAGGTTATCCCGCATATCACCGACGAAATCAAGCAGGTTATCCGGGCCAATGCCATCGGTGCGGATGTGGCGATAATTGAAATCGGCGGCACGGCCGGAGATATTGAATCACTGCCGTTTCTGGAGGCGGCGCGGCAATTCAGTCTGGAATGCGGTGCGGGCAACTGCATTTTTATCCATCTGACCTTGCTGGTTTATCTTAAAGCGGTGGGCGAACTTAAAACAAAACCCTCTCAGCAATCGGTGGGAATTTTGCGCAATATCGGGATTCTGCCGGATATTTTAGTTTGCCGTACCGAAATGCCAATGACGGAAGAGGAACGCCAAAAACTGGCGTTGTTCTGTAATGTTCCGGCCGATCTGGTTATCCCGGAAGAGGATATTGCGCACTCCATTTACGAGGTTCCGCTGGAGTTGGCCAAACATAATCTGGACGATAAAGTTCTTAATTTATTACAATTAACGGCGCCGGCCGCCGACCTTTCAGACTGGAAAAATCTGATGCAGCAAATGATTAACCCCAAATACAGCTGCAATATTGCCATTATCGGCAAATACATTAATTGCCCGGACTCCTACAAAAGTATTTCGGAAGCACTGCGGCACGCCGGCACCCATTTGAACTGCGGCGTAAAATTGCATCTGATTGACGCGGAAAAAGAGTCCGACTTGTCGCAATATGACGGAATTCTGATTCCGGGCGGTTTCGGCAGTCGTGGTGTGGAAGGAAAAATTAAGGCGATTGAGTTTGCTCGAACCCATCAAATTCCGTTGTTTGGTATTTGTCTCGGTATGCAGTGCATTGCCATTGAATACGCCCGTAACGTGCTGTCGTGGCCGGACGCCGATTCTACCGAATTTAACCCGGACTCCACTCATCCGGTAATTGCTCTTATGCCGGACCAGCGTAATATCAAACTAAAAGGCGGTACAATGCGGCTGGGGGCTTATATATGCAAATTGCGTGCCGGCAGTACCGCGGAGCAATGCTATAAACAGGCGGAAATTTCTGAACGGCATCGGCATCGTTATGAATTCAACAACTTGTACCGCGAGGAGTTCGCCGCCGCCGGAATGCGTATTTCCGGAACGTCTCCGGATGAAAGTTTGGTGGAAATTATTGAACTGCCCGGCCAGCCGTTTTATCTTGGCTGTCAGTTCCATCCGGAATTCCAATCCCGGATCACGGCACCGCACCCGTTGTTTGTAAAATTTGTTCAAAGTGCGATTGAGCAAAAAGAGCGGAACCGCTAAATAGCTCACACCCGCGATACAGACGCATTCGGGCTAAAAACCCGTTTGCGTCTGCTATCGACCGATCAGCTGCTTAGACAGATGGTCAGTACACCATTGGCGGTATTTGCAGAATAACCGTTTAATGACTCTCCAAATTCAAAAGAACCGAGTAATTCCTGATTACGATACAATTCAAATGTTAATTCTTCGGTAATAAAGTCATCAGCCAGATGCAGCAAACTGAAACTGCCATTGGCGAACTCTGTATTACCCAATTCAATTTTTATCAATCGCTCTCCTTCGGTGAAACCGAACGCATCCGGTGCTTGAATAAAAGCCGATGCACTTAATTTTGAGGACCGAGCGGAAAGATCAAATTCAAACGTACCGCACTGATAGCCATTCCCGCTAATAAGTTCCGTATTGCCGCCAAAACGCAATATGTCAAAATTATAGACGCTATTGTTGAACTCTCCATAAAAATTGTTGAATTCCAATATTTTGTCTCCCGCTACCGAGCCAGGCATTTTACCATCACCATAAATGCTACCGCCTATGGTCAGCAAATCGCTGTTACCGCTTATAGAAATGGTGGACGAACCAGTTACCAGTGATTGACCACCGTATTGTTCTGCCAGCGGATTAGCTCCACCACCGTAAATATTGCCAATTACGGCCAACGAGTTTTTATCCGCATTTAACTCTACTCTGGTATTGCCATTTACAACACTTAATCCATGCGTAAAAGCATAGCCCCCGCCGAAAACATCTCCGGTTACAGTGCAGTCGGTAAGAGATATCAATGTTGAAGATACTGCGGCCTGCGAATTGGAATCAGTGGCTTGAGCTCCGCCGACAATTCGGCCAAGTGTGGCTTTTTCTGAGACGGTTATTACGATATCATCAGCAGTTGAATGTCCTCCTTTCAAGGCGTAACCGCCGCCGACAACCCATGCACTGGTACCGTATTTTAATAATTTGGGATTGTCATGATGTTCTATCGCACCATCAATATTTACTGAAATATTATTAACCTTTACAAAACTGTTTTCCGCCCGGCTGCCACCGTATATGATGCCGGTATAACCGCCGCCGTTTATATTCATCGTAATTATTCCATCTACATTACAACTATTCCCTCCACCAAAAATATTGCAGGTGGACTCGCCGAGCAGATTAAGTTTTATCCGAACATTACCGGTAACATCTGCTGCAGCACCGGCGATCATTCCTTTTACTTGACAATTAGCGGCATTTAATATAGAGTCTTCACCAAACTCACACCGTCCGGTTAACATAGTATATTTGCCGGATATAGCTAAAGAAAGTTTTTTATAGCTGTAAGTAAACAGATAGGTGCTGTCCCCTACGGTAGTCGCTACCCCGACAGAAACGTTGTAAGTTTGGGAATTATAATTTACTTTTATTGAGATTGGAGCGGTTTTAAAGCCGTTTGCAATAAGAAAATTGCCCGGATCTGAATTGTCGCCGTCAATATAAAATAATTCACTGTCCAATATACCGAGGTAGCAGTAAACCGGCAATTTGTCGGCATAATCACCGCGAGTGGTAATAATTATCGAGCCGTTGTTAGTGAAATGAGTACCTGTTAAAAGTTGC
>CAZEHZ010000063.1:0-13205 GCA_964512385.1 uncultured Victivallaceae bacterium
GCAACCCGGACATTTTACCCGATTTACCTACCGGAAAATACTTACACACCATAAATAACGCTATTCACACTATTTTTATTGCCGGAAAAAAAATTTTTAATATACTTTTTTGCGTTTTTTTCTATATTTTTATGCGTTTTACTGTTGACATTCAGACAATAACCTGCTATTTTCTATAATATAATCGGTAATTATAATAATGATACTGCACAAGCATTAATTAATGGTTAGAATATGAATAAAGTCGAATTCAATAATTTGAAATTTTCAGATGCCCCGGAACGCTTGCGCGGCATGTTGAAGCACTGCGGATACTCGGCCGCCAAATATCATAACTATAATTTTGACGGTACACTGCCGCAACACGGCGAATCCGCCATTTGGCAATATACTCTGGCCGGAGAAGGCGCCGTGGAGTTTAATAATGAGGTATTCCCCGTTATGCCCGGTGAAGCTCTGCTACTGGTTACCCCCGAACAGCATCGCTACTTTTTACCCCGCCAGTCCGAATACTGGGAGTTCCTGTATATTACCGTAGCCGGCCAGGAACTGTTAAGAATTTTTGAACTCTTCCGCCAACGCCACGGCGTAGTATGCCGGTTCGATGCCGATTCAAAAGTAGTCAACAACGCATGGGAGGTTTTACACCGGCTGAAAAATCACGACATCGCCGACTGCTATTCCGCCAGCGCCGCCGCTTACGATTTTGTTATGGCGTTATGCGCATCCACCACCGTAAACTGCACCAGCAAAGAACATAAAATGCTGAAGAAAATTCAGGAGTTCTGCATGGCCAATATTCATCGCCAGATTATGGTGGAGGAACTGGCGGCTATCGCCGGGTGCAGCAGATGGTACTTTTCCAGACGGTTTGCCGAATTGTCCGGCTTTACTCCGCATGATTTTATTATGGATTTGAAAATGCGCCACGCCATAAAGATGCTGGAATCCAATTTATCCATTAAAGAGATTGTAGAACAAATCGGGTTTTCCAACTCCGCCTACTTCTGCCGGGCGTTCCGCAAAACTTTCGGCGTGCCGCCGGGCCGCTTCCGCAACGGCAAAAATGAATAATCCATACGCACCGGAATTACCCATGCCTCCCACGGAAGCCTCCGGTGCTTTTTGCATTATCGACTAATAACCAACGGATAATTTGGTATATATCACAATAATGTAATATTTAGCACAAAAATACCATTGCAATATTCCAAATTTAAACTACATTAAACAATATTAAAATCGTAAAATGACAGTTTTTTCATATTGCTTTCTTGTAACGATTTAATTATTAGAACTTATCTGCTTATCTTTTATACACGTTTTTATTGAACGGTAAATTACTAATGCGGAAATTCAGAATTTGAAAATAAGGGATTGTTCACTCACCTCAGGCTACTCTCACACCCGGCTTGGAGTGGGTGAACAATCCCCTTTTGTTCTTATTATACCATGCAAGTATAATCTTGTCAAGCGTTGTAGTAAAAAAAATTCAATATTTTTTTGTCTAATAAAAAAAAGCCGGGCAAGCAGGTTAAATTGCTTGCCTAAACTATGTTACGGTTATCGCTTAAGCGTAACTTCCAGCTCAACATCCGGCTGGTTACTGTCGGTCGCTACCGCGGTCGAATCCGGATTCAACTTCAACGTGTAGCGGGATTCCCACGGGCAACCATAGCTGTAGATAACCAGCTCATCGGCGGTTTTCCACTCGGCACGCCCCCACACAATGCCGTTGCGTTCAGTTACATTCGCCCGCCAGACGCCCAGCGGAGCCACCACCACACTTTGCCCGATAATTTCCAGTTCCAGTTGTTTTTCAGCTGGATTCCACACCATCTTCACGTCCGGCTTGTCTTCGCCCTGCGGTAACGCCGTGGCAAAGGCGGCGGGATAGCCGGACGTAATGCCGGACTCCACCGGCAACGCTAATCCGGCTAAGCGGTTCTTTACTTCAACGGTATATGTGGCGGACGAGGCGGCATCAAACTTGCCTTCCAGCGCCGCAATCAAGGTGTTATGCGCCGTGTCCAGCGGCAATGCCAAATCATTCGTCTTGCCGGTCATCACCAATACCGCATCCAAATCCGGATACACAATCACATACTGCCCCATGGTGCCGTCGCCTCGAAAATGATTATGCGTGCCACGCCAGAAGTGCAGTCCGTAGCCTTGCTGCCAGTCCGCACCGTTATCCGTGTCTGCTACAAACGACTTGGCGGCAGTGGCTTGCTTTATCCATGCCTTATTCAGCAACTGTTCGCCGTGCCATTCGCCGTTCTGCAAATAGAACTGCCCGTAAGTCGCCAGCTCCTCCGTATTAAGCCAGAGTCCCCAGCCGCCGTAGGCATTACCGTTTTTATCGGCATCCCAATACGGATTGACAATGCCAAGTTTGTCAAACAACCGGGGTTTCAGGTATTCAATCATCGGCATTCCCACCGCTTTCGCTACAATGATGGACAGCATGTAAGAGGCACAACTATTGTACAGATAACGGGTGCCGGGCTGATACGCCAACGCTTCACTAAAAAAAGCGGTCAACGGCTTTTCCGGGTACAATTCAAAATTCGCCCACGGTTCAACCGCATGCCCGGACTCCATGGTCAACAAATCCTGTACGGTTAAATTCCGCTGATAGTCGGTCAAATCAGCCGTAACTTCTTCAGGGAAAAATTCGATGACTTTTTGGCTGATATCCAGTTTCTGCTCCTGTACCGCAAAGCCAACGGCGGTGGAGGTAAACGTTTTACTTACTGAAAACAGACTCGAACGATCCTGCGCCCGGTACGGCGCCCAATAACCCTCGGCCAGCACTTTGCCGTGCTGCAGCAACATGAATGAGTGCATGTGATTTTCCGGCCAACTCGCCACGGCATCTAAAAAAGCCGAAATTGCGGCGGGCGGGAATTTGGACTCCTCCAGCTCAACTCTGGGTAATTCGGCCGCACTGCCGCAGAGCGTTGCCCCGGCTACGGCATTGAACATCATTTTTATCACATCTGCCAACTTCATTATTCCACCTTCACAAACTGATCAGACACCCGCCGGTTATTCACAAATACAATGCGATAGCCGAATGGACGGTTGTCAAAATTTGTACAGGTGTTTTCCGCATGCAAAAATCGGATATCTTCCCAGGTATTGTCGATTCGAGTATGGCTATGGCCGCCTAAATAAGCCACAACACCGTAATCTTTAAACATTTGCAACACCTGCTTGCGCCGTTCAACTGGCAAATTATAATACTGGTCATCCGGCTCATCCACGCTCTTCAGAAAAATCGGGCAATGGCCGGCGGCGATAATGATTTTACCATCCGCTTTGGCCTGTTCAAATGTTTCGGCCACCCAAGCATCAAACTCGGCGGTTTTCGCTCCGGGATTCTTCCACAAATTGGTGTTCAACACAATAATCCGATAATTGCCGTCGGCACTGTCGAACCAATAATAATCGGCGCCAAAATCGGCGGCGTAGCGTGCCTGCGTTGACGGCGAGTTGTTATAGTCGTGATTACCCGGCACCAGATAATACGGAATTTCCAATATTTCCGACCGGATTAAAAAGTCTTTATTGGTGTCCGCCCGCGGGATATTCACCATATCGCCGGTCATTATCATAAATTCCGGATTGGCGTTTTCGGCATCGGCGTTAATCTGCCGGAGTGCCTGCTCATAGCGCAACGCCTCTTTTTCGTAATCCCAAAAGCCCATCTGGGAATCCGTCATATGCACCAGCGT
This sequence comes from uncultured Victivallaceae bacterium, assembly GCA_964512385.1. Classification (GTDB taxonomy): domain Bacteria; phylum Verrucomicrobiota; class Lentisphaeria; order Victivallales; family Victivallaceae; genus CALXXL01. The sequence continues at coordinate 3,741 of CAZEHZ010000063.1, forward strand.
CAAGGCGGGTTCCGGCGAACAACAGCCGCTTAACGCCGTCATGGTTAAAACCGAAGCGGTTAAACTCATAATCAATCTGCTCTTCATGTTTATTTACCTTAAAATTTATCATTCCAGAACGCCAACTGCACTTCTACCGCCTTATAGCCGGTACCCCCAGGAATTTCACGTTTGCCCACGCTGGACTCCGGCTTGAACAAGGTTAAAAACTCGCCATTAGCCGTGGGAATGGCTTCCTGCATCTGCGCTAAAGTCAGCTTGTCCAAGGCAGTTTGGTGTTCGTTACAATACTTGACCAACGCCCCCACCTGATGGTGTGCGGTACGGAACGGCACGCCGTTTTTAACCAGCAACTCCGCAATGTCGGTGGCCATTAACGCCGGGTCCGAAGCCGCATGGTGCATGTTTTCCACCCGTAACTGCATACTGGCGACCATCGGGGGATAGACCCGCAAAATCTGTTTTACCGTGTCTATCGCATCAAACAACGGCTCCTTATCCTCCTGCAAATCCCGGTTATAGGTCAGCGGCAAGCCTTTACATAACGTAAGCAACGCCATTAACGCCCCGTAAACCCGACCGGTTTTGCCACGGGAAAGTTCCGCAATATCCGGATTTTTCTTCTGCGGCATCAGACTGGAACCGGTGCAAAATTCATCGGCCAGTTCAATAAACGAGAACTCCTGCGAGCACCATAAAATAATGTCTTCCGACAATCTGGACACGTGCATGGCGAAAATTGACAACGCACCCAGCAGTTCCAAAATAAAGTCGCGATCCGCCACCGCATCCATACTGTTGCGGGTAATCCGGGCAAAACCCAGTTCGTCGCACACCGCCTGGCGATCAATATTCAACGTAGTTCCGGCGATTGCCCCCGAACCCAGCGGCATTACATTTACCCGTTTATACACATCGGACAAACGTTCGTGATCCCGCTCAAACATCTCTACATAAGCCAGCAGATGATGGGCAAACAGCACCACTTGAGCATGCTGCATATGAGTAAAACCCGGCATAATCACCGTTTTATTTTCGTTTGCCACATGCAATAAGGCACTCTGCATAGAGCGCAGTAAACGCTGAATCTCCAAAATTTCATGCCGCAAATACAACCGGATGTCCAACGCCACCTGGTCATTACGACTGCGGGCGGAGTGCAGACGGGCGCCCTCTGCACCTAACGTGTCTATCAACGCACTTTCAATATTCATGTGAATATCTTCCAGTTCGCTCTTAAATTCAAATTTTCCGGCCTCGATTTCCGCCAAAATACGATCCAGTTCCTTTACCACCATGTCGGCCGTATTCTGCGGCACAATACCCTGTTTGGCAAGCATCTTTACATGCGCCTTACTGCCTTGGATATCAAATGGATATAAACGACGGTCATAGGATATTGACTCGGAAAATCTTGCCAACTCCTGATTAGTGTTCATGCTGAATCTGCCACCCCACATTGCCATAACTATACCTCCTGAAACTTACTGTATGAATAAATTATAATTGCTGAAAACATAATCAATGCCGCCACGCCACGCTGAATCCACTCTTTTCGAGACAATTTTGTCTCTACCGCCGTGTACCCCAGCTTAGCCACCAGCACGCCTAATACTAACGAAAATATACCTCTGGTACTGACAATCACATTCACATATACCGGCTCCATTACCGAAAAACAAACGTAAATCGTAATCAGAGTAAACAAATAACATAATGCATACGGAATCGCCGCCACTATTACCGGCCAATTACACTTTAACTTTTTTGCAAACGGCGCAACGACACTGCCGGAAATTATATTACAAATACACGCCACCATGCCTACCGCATAACAACGCCCCTCGCCATGCGCCGAAAGCAACTGCAACATACCGCTTACTCCGATATCCGATGACGCAAAACACACTATCGCCAACGCCAGAAACGGCATTCCAGCCCACGAAAATCCGCCGCCTTTCCGATAGTTCATCAGCATTGCCGCCACCACCGCCAGCCCCACACCTATAATCATTGACCAGCTGAACTGCAAATCCAACACCCATGCGCACAACACCCCCACCACCGGGATTTTCAGGCAGTATAACGATGCCAACCGACTCCCTTCCACCAGCTTTATCGCCTTAAACCATGTCCACTGCCCCAGCATATAGCCGACCGTTCCCACGATTGTCCACACCACAAAATTCCATCCCGGCGCCTGCCATGCGCCAACAAAAAACGGCAACGCCGCCACCGCCAATACCCCCATGATAATCTGCGCCGCACATAACAACTGCGTTGGCGTCCGCCCGTTCTGCATAAAAAATCGACTCAAAATATATGAAACCGACTGAAAAAATGCGGTTATCAAACCAAAAAATATCCCGGATTGCACATCATTCAACATAACAAACTAATCAAACTTTCTGATTGCGTCTGAAAAATCAAAGCCATCTTCGTAAATGTTCTTCTTATCAACTTTATTATTAATATAACGGTTCGCCTTTAATTCGGCAAACTCCTGATTCGGTTTATCCAGTTTCAACGCCCCGTCTTCAAACGCCAGCTGGTCCGAAAATCCGTTAAACAATATCCGGAAATCCCGCCGCGGTTTACCGTCTTTGGCCATCGGCAGTAAAGACGAAGTGCAATTACGAGTGATGGTATTATAAAACTCCGGCTGTTCCGCCAACTCATTTAAGCGGTTCAACATACGAATAAAACCACCACGCGCCTGTGCCGCCGTGCCGTTTGTGGGGTATAAATAGACCAGTTCGTGCCGGAAATTCGTCCGCAAACCAATCAAATCACGTTCGGTGCCGGCAATGCAAATCAACTCGTTCTGCCGAAAAATCCCCGACAGCATATTATAATCTTCACCCTGCAGTTTACGTACTTCCATGGAAAAACAGATGTTTTCACCTTCGGTAAAGCGAAAACTGACCATCGTATGCCCAATCGCCTCGCCCATCCAATAAACAACGATAAAATCCACGCCGGATATTTTGCTCAAATCCAACGTAATATCCCGATACTCCGCATCAAAATCCGTTTCGGTGCGATAATGAAAATCACGCACATTTACCAACTTTACCGTGTTATCATCTATCCATTCCGCATAAGCGTTTCTACTGCTTGACGCCTCCCAATTACGTTCGTTAGACGGCTGAACCATGTAAAGGAAAACTCCGGTAATCAAAGCCAGCAACGCCACATAGCCTGCCACCAACGGCCAACGCCGCCCCCAAATCGGCATAATTATCAGCAGCAAAATTTGGCAAATTAACGCCAATATCCGCCATACACTCCCGGTATGCCAAGCAAATACCGTAATGCCAATACCGTATCCGCCCCAGAGCGTCAACAGTATCCATAACGGCAACTGTACAAATAAACGCTGAAATTCAATCAGCAACTTTTTGAAAATCAATGCCCAAGCTGATTTTTCCAGCCATGTTTTTTTAATCACTTGCCACTCTCCGCTATGTCGTTTTCCAGCAAATGAAGCCGCAAAATCCGCCGCACCTCTTCTATCGCCGGCACGGTTCGATGTACGCTGTGATCAGACTTTACCACCAATTCACTTTTTGCACCGGACAAATGACTGCTGTGATACGGCACAATCCCATCGGTGCCTTCCGGCAAATCAGCGGCCTGATTATTGCCGATTATGGAGTGATACGGCACCGACCCGGCAAACGGCATTTTATCCAGCGAGCTTAACGCCACATTATCCGGATCCAAATTATCAATTCCAGTGGCGATATAAATCGGATTGTCATTCTCTTTCAGCTTAGCCAGCACCAGCACGTCGTTCATCAGATTCTGCACATTACTTAAGATTTCCTGCGGCAGTGTAACCAAAGATGAACCCCAGCGGGCAATACCCCATTTGGCCACATCGGAACCTTTATGCGGCACCGCAATAAACACCATTCTTGCAATGTACTCCTGATGTTTGAACAACAGCATTTTTTCCAAAAAACCCTGCTGCCCGGCGGAACAAACCGCCAGCACATCTTCTATCGGCAACTGCAATACTTCCGAGGCAAATTCATCTGAACCGTCTTTTATCATGGCTTTAGACAATAATCCACCCATGCTATGCCCAATCAACACCATTTTATTAAACTTGCCGTCCGCCCCGTTTGAACCGTATTTCTGCGCCAACGCCTGCAACGACGCCCGCAACTGCGCCGCCGAATAGATTATCGGCTGGCCGGTGGAATAGTAAAAAAACAGAAATTGATAATTGGCCGCTATCTTAGAGTCATCCAACAAAAAATTTACCATCTGTATCCACGTCTGCGGACTCGACATTAAACCATGCACCAGCACCACCGGAATTTTATCCGGGTCATAATCACCTAAAATATACAAGCCGTGCGCCGCCGCCAACTCATCCGGATTCAGCATTAATGACAAATCTTTCCAAAAACTCATATCCTGCATTACATAGGCCAGCGGCGTGGAAATATCCGTCTCCAACGGAACGGCGGCACCGCCGGGCAACGCCGCATCATCCTGCTTTAACGTAGGATAAAACGCTAATTTAGCGGTATTGTCTTTACCAAAATCAATCCGCATAGAACAGGGCGTTATTGGAGTTTCAAACACGCCGGAACCGTCATCAAGCTGTTCCAGTTTCATCGCCGCAATCAGCGGAACGCCCAAGCCGAACTGATAATTATTCGTCAATAAATTCTCTACCCGGAAATCAGCGCACGGCGCCACCAGACTGTATGCCATTATCGGCTGCCGCAAATGATTTTCCGGTAAACTCATGTTTATCCCGCCGCCGGCCGCCGCCGGTAATTTATAACCGCCGGAGTCCACCAATTCCCGTGAATAAATATAATCAAAAATATAGGTAAGTGCATAATTATGCATTCTGGTCATCAGGAAAAATCCGGGGTCGTAAGGGTCGGCCTTACGCCGGGTCTTTTCCGTTTCGGAAAAATACAAGTAGGAGTAATACGCCGCCGAAACAAAATATTTTAACGCTTTTTCCGGGTTCTTCTGCTCCGCAACCCCCTGCAAATAGCATAAATTGCACATAATCTCCAGCTTATAGCGTTCCGGCTCGGCTTCATACGCATCATGAAGCCGGGTGATAATCAGCTCCGGATTTGTCCGCCAGTCGTCATACAGGTTATAGCTGGTTAAAAAACCGGCGGTAATCGGCAGATAGTTCATCTGCTCCAGAAACGTCATCCCGTGCGCCGACAACCGTTCATCCGGATCGGCCGTGGTAATGACGACATCTTTGGCACAACCGCAGGCGATACTCAGAGCAAAAAAAAGCAACCAGACTGTTATTCTTTGCTTTTTCATTTGTTAAAACTCCTGCTTCAATTCATCCGCCACCCGGAAGCGTGTCTCCGCCTTATACGGCAATTCACGCAATTCCCGCCGTGTTAAGGCCGACAAATCCGCCACAAATTCATACGGAATTTTACCGTTACGCACCCGGATAAACACTTGAATCATATTCTTTTCGCCCGCGGGAGTATTAGTGATGATTTTGCTTAAAAAATCCACCGCCTCGGCCTGAACCTCCTTATACGGGGTTGCGTCCACACTGTCCCGGCTTAACGGCAAGGTGAACGTTTGCCGCAATAACGGGCTTTGCGGCGAGGAGACCGCAATCGTATAGCCGCCGTCATCCATCGCCACATCCATATTACAATTTATCACCTTTAAGCCCGGTACGTTCTTAGCCGCACCGTACTCTTCCGGCAAAAGATTCTTTAACTCCGCCATCAACAACGCCGCCCGCTGGTCAATTTCGGCTGAAATTGATGCAAACAACGTGGTGTACATGGCGGTAAAATTACCGGGGCGGGCAACTCCGGGCGGCCATAAAAACGGCACCCGCTGTTCATTCCATGCCGTCAGCACTTTGGTTTTATAGGCCTGTGCCACGCTTTGTTCGGTAATCGGAGTATCGGCCGGAATTGCCAGATATTCATGCAATAGTACGGTATGTTTTAAATTTACATCGCTCTGCGCCGATTCAAATAATCTGACCAAATCGGTATGAACGTTGTCACTTAATTCCTGCTGTCTGCCCAGCGCTTTTAAGGCCAAATCAAATGCCGCCGTTAAACTGTCCGTAATCAGTTTCCGGCTTTCGCTCAGCAGTGTAGCCTCGTTAGACGCCGAAATTTCCAGCCCCGGCAGTGTTCGCCACTCCTGCGGCAAATTAGTCTTGGGATTCTGCTTATAGGCGGCCAGTGCATCTGACGGCGGCATCCAGTTGCCGTCCTGCAGCTCCGGCAGAAACTTTTTGAACTGCGCCTTGGCCACCAACTGCCGGACCTGCCGCACCGTGGGGGCGATATTTTTATTGAACTGCGGCCGCAACTGCTGGTCGGCAACTTCATCATTCATGGCGTTCGGCTCTAAAAACACCCGCAACTCACTGCGCTTATCCGCCGGAACCCGGGCAAAATACGCCGTGGCCGCACGAGTGAAAACCTGCCGCCGGTAGGCATCATAAAATGTTTCCAGCGAACTTTCCGGCGTAATATGCAAACTTGGCGACTTTAACATTTCCGCCGCCAGCTTCTCCTCATTCAAATCCGGCTTAAAATGGCTTAATGTGGAGATAAACTTGTTTACCGTCAGCACCTTAGCCCGTTCCGCCATTTTAGTCTTTACCGACGGAAAAATCTCGTAAACTTTCCGTTCCGACGGATTACTTTTACGCCGTGTTAGCAATTCAAGCAGCTGTTTATTCATTTCCGCTTCATATTCCTGCGGCATTAACGCCTCGCTGATGTCGACATTGCTCAGCACTTTAAGCTGTTCATCTTTTTGCGCCAGCGCCTCTTTTACTAACGGCGTTACAATCGAATCACGCACAAAACCACGGTTTTCATCAAAAATAACATTGCTCCAGTCCTGCAATAACTGTTCCTGAAGTTTTTTCACCAATTCGGTTTCCGACAAGGTGTCCACTTCATTTTCAGTAGGATAGGTACTGCCGACAATGCGTAAACGCTGTTCCGACGCCGCTTTTTCGCGCGCCAGTTTAAAGGCCGGCGGAAACACATTACGCAAATTTTCCTGAATATACTGCTCCGGCAACTGCAGCGACTCCAGCACAAAGTTGGTGGGGAAAAAATCCGCCCCGCCTTTATAGCGGCTCCGCACCGCATCCAGCAATTTTTGTGCGTCCACCTTATAACTCTGCTGCAACTGCGCCGCATAATCCTGCGACAACAATTTTAACGCCGCTTCCGACGACGCATATTTGGCCGGATTTTTTATCATAATCTGGTACAATGGTTCACTGTCCACCCCGCGTTTGCCAAACGCATCCCGTAATTGCCCGATCAGCAATCCGGCCGATAATTGCGCGGTGTTCTGATTCATCACCTGCCGTTCATCCACCGGTTCGACCGCCGCCAGCATACCGGCGGCTATCACCAGCATACTCAGCAAAACTGATTTTAAGTGCAAAATTTTACTCATTGTCCACATCCTTCAACAGTGGAGCATTTACCTGCTGTTTCAAATAGTTAAACGCATAATTTTTTAACGCTCCGTCCAATTCATTAATCAGCACCGCCTGCGTTTCCACCGGCGAATTTATATACTGTTCCAGCAGACTCTTAACGCCGGAGTCATTCACCTTACCCGGATTGCGGGCCAGAAACACCTGAATTTGCGCCGCCGCCTGATACTGCAAGTCCTGCACCGTACGCTCTACGGAACTGATTTTGGCGGCAATTTGTTCATTCAACCAAGCACTATTGCCGCCCTGCAGTGTGGATTCGTCAATTCCGGCCTCGGCCATTACCCGGACACGCCACGCCTGCGGCAGTCCGGCGGGCTGGGAATAATCTTCATAGCTGGCTTTGGCGCCGTTAATAAAACTGTTGCGCAAAACGGAGTTATCGGTCAACGCGCCGTCCACCACCAGCGGTGAGGCGTCATAAACCACTTTTTCATCATCGTCCACGCTGGCAAAAGACTTCATTCCGTAGCGGATATGGTAATATTCCTCCGCCCGTTCCAACGCCAAAATCAACTCTTGACGCTGAAAGTTAAGTTGCTGTTCCGCCTTAATCTGCGCCACCGGCTCCAACTCTTCGGTGGTTTTAAGCCGGAACAAGGCAAAGGCAATCAAAAAAATCATCATCAACGCCATGGTCAACTGAAGCAAAATTGCATTCATTTCATCCATCGCCTGACTGTTTACATCGTAATTGCCGGTAAGTTTCAGCAGTCTTTTTTTGAGTTTGCCCGATAATTTCATAGTTTAACCCGACTTTCAGTCTTAATGCAAGGCGCCCTTAATCTGTTCCAACGCCGTTTTCAGCCGTACATTCTCCACTCCGGCGGCGTTGGCGGATTCGCTTAGTTCGTTATTGGTGGTACGCAAGGCGGAGTTCTGCGCCTGTAAAGTGGCGTTGTCCCGCTGTAATTTTTCCATTTGCGCCGAAAGCTGAGCTTGTATGTTGCTGACCGACTCCACCATTTTAGCGGTCTGATTAAGCACCTCCACCTGCCGGGCCTGCTCCTGCTGCCACAACTCGCCGGCATTGGTCATCTGATGCAGCATACCGCTGAGGTTATGACTGCACTCATTAATCTCTTCGGCCGCATTGCGCAACCGGCCGTTAAAGGTGTGCAGTTGTTCGTTACTGGCGGCAAACTCCTTACTGGTGGCGGCGGCGGCTACGCTCAACTTTTCCACCAGTTCAAAAATATTTTCATCTTCCTCAATCACGCCGCCGTTGCCGCTTTTCACTCCGGCCAGCACCCGGAACATCGGCATGATAAACGCCGGAATCAAAATAGACACCCACACCACCGCAATTAAAGTGGAAAATAATGCGGTGTGCAGACACATCATCAAACTGCTTACGTTAATCTCCTCCGCCCGATAAAACCCGATAATGATAATACCCCAGATCGTACCAATCAAACCCAGCGAAATGTTAATCCGGTCATACGAGGCAAAAAATGGAAAGTTCTCAATGCTTAACACCGCTTTGCCCTGCTTCAACAGCCGCATTAAGCCCGCCATCACATAAAGCAACCCTAAAAACGGTATAAATGTACTGATGGTGGACAAGTCCAGCGTAGACCAGTCCAGCGACGGTATAAATCCGGACATCTGCTCATTTAACGATACAGTTACATCCGCCGAAAACAATCGTTCGTAACTCTTTACCGCGCTGACAATATTATTTACCCATAACAGTCCGGTAAACGCCGTCAACACCCCCGCCACCGCCAAAGCCCAGCCGATTAATACTTTTTTCATATTCCGCATTCCCAGTTTTTTAGCATTAATAAACACATATTCCTTATTACTATAACGCCGATAAACGTTGAAGACAATGGTATAACCGATAAAAATATCGTTTTATTTGTAAAAATAGTATATATATACCGCCCGAACGACATTTGACGGAATGGGAAATATAGAGAAAATTTCGTTTTTAACCTTGAATAAAAAAATATTTA
>CAZEHZ010000064.1:0-12424 GCA_964512385.1 uncultured Victivallaceae bacterium
GCCTTTCATAAAAGAAAAAACAATTATTTTATAATTTAAATTTGGCAAAGTGTGAAAAAAGTTGTATTTTTATAGTGATGCAATATAACCGGGAAAGGGAGTTGATAATGTACGACCGCGAAGTGATGTTTGACTCAGAGGCTGTAAACGTGGCAATAAGCCATTTGGCCGATGAGATTATTGCGGAGTTTCAGGCCAAACGCAAATGTGATTTTGCACTGGTGGGGCTGTACCGCAAAGGCGTGCCGTTAGCCGAACGGCTGGCGCAAATCATTGAAGAACGCTGCGGCTATAAGCCGTGTTTGGGAAAATTGGATATTTCTATGTATCGAGACGATATCGGCACCCGTTCCGCCCTGCCGAGGATTCGGGAAACCATTATCCCGTTCAGCGTGGATAAAAACAACATCGTTCTGGTGGATGACATTCTCTCCACCGGGCGTACCATCCGGGCCGCTCTGGATGCCATTACCGATTATGGCCGCCCCGACCGTATCCGGCTGGCGGTGTTGATAGACCGTAAAGACGGCGAATTTCCGATTCATGCCGATTATGTGGGCATTGTGGCCAATCCGCCGGAATCGGTAAAGCTGGCCGCCGAATTCACGCCGGAAGACCCGACGGATGCAATTTATAAAGTGCAATGGTAAGTTGTAATTATGATGTTGATAAATAACTTTAATATATTTTCAGAAGAGAGTTGTCAATGGAATTAAAATGGACACGCAAAGATTTGCTGAGCTTAAAAGAGTTAAGCCCGGAAGAAATCGTTTTTATTCTGGACACTGCGGCAGAATTTAAAAAAGTTTCGGAACGTAATGTAAAAAAGGTTCCGGCACTGCGCGGTAAAACCGTGGTAAACTTTTTTGTTGAGCCCAGCACCCGCACCAGAGTTTCATTTGAACTTGCGGAAATGCGCCTCAGTGCCGACGTGATTAACGTGCAGGCCAGTACCAGCAGTTTAAAAAAGGGCGAAACCTTGCTGGATACGATTAAGAATCTGGAAGCGTTGCAAGTGGATTTGTTTGTTATGCGCCACAGTGCGCCGGGAGCGCAGGAGTTTATCGCCCAGAACACCAAGTGCGGCGTGGTAAATGCCGGCGACGGCGCCCACAGTCATCCGACTCAGGCTCTGCTGGACATTTTTACCATTCGGGAAAAGTTCGGCCGCATTAACGGCTTAAAGGTAACGATTCTGGGCGACATTCTACATAGCCGGGTTGCCCGCAGTAATGTTTGGGGACTGTTGAAATTAGGTGCCGAAGTTACCGTGGCGGGTCCCTCAACCGTAGTTCCCAAAGAGTTTGAATCCATTGGGGTCAGAGTCTGCCATAACCTGCGGGATGCCGTAAAAGATGCCGACGTCGTCAACGTGCTGCGTATCCAGCATGAACGGCTGAATGCCTCTTTCTTCCCCAGCGACAGCGAATACGCCACCTTTTTCGGGCTGACTCCGGCCGTGCTTAATTACATGCGTCCGGGGGCGTTAATCATGCACCCCGGCCCGATTAACCGCGATGTGGAAATCAGCTCGGCCGTGGCCGACGGCAAACAATCGGTAATTCTCGAACAGGTAACCAATGGTCTGGCCGTGCGAATGGCAGTCCTCTTTTTAGTGGCAGGATGTGTGAAAAAATGATTGAAGGCATTAATAATTTTATTTTGCGCAATGCGCATGTGATTGACCCGTATACCAACGAAGATGCAATCCGGGATATCGGCATTATGGACGGTATGTTGACCGATCCGGAAAAAGTGCTGAACCCGTTGGAAATTGACTTGCAGGGCATGGTGGCCGCACCCGGTTTTATTGACGTGCATGTCCACTTGCGGCAACCCGGCAACACGGCGGCGGAAACTATCGCCACCGGTACTAAAGCCGCCGCCGCCGGCGGTTTTACCGGCATTGTGCCCATGCCCAATACCACGCCGGCCTGCGACAGTGCCTCCACCATTGAATATCTGCGCCGCCACACTGCGGTAGACAGTGTAGTGCGGGTATATCCGTGCGGCTGTTTAACCAAAAACTACGCCGGAGAAGAGATGGCGCCGATCGGCGGACTGAAGAACGCCGGAGTCATGGCGTTAAGCGACGATGGCCGTTGCGTGCAGAATCATGATTTGATGCGGCATATTGTGGAGTACGCCAAGTCATTCAATCTGCCGGTTCTGGACCATTGCGAAGATAATTTTCTGAAAGGCCCCGGTACGGTACATGAGGGCAAGTGGTCGATTTTATGCGGTCTGGAAGGGATGCCATCCGCCACGGAAGAGTTGATGGTGGAACGGGATATTATTTTGGCCCGGATGGCCGACTGGAAGATTCACATTCAGCACATTTCGGCCAAAGAGAGCGTAGCCGCCGTGCGTCGCGCCCGTAAAGAGGGGGTAAAAATCACCGCCGAAGCCACGCCGCACCACATTGCCTTGACCGATGAAAAAATTTATAATTATGACACTAATTATAAAATGAATCCGCCGTTGCGTACCGAAACCGACCGGCAGGCGATTATTGACGCTCTGGCCGACGGCACGATTACCATTATCGCCACCGACCATGCACCGCATACGTTGACCGCCAAAATGGTGGAATTTGATGTAGCGCCGTTCGGCATTATCGGTTTGGAAACCGCCGTACCGATCTGTTTAACCGAATTATACCATACCGGCCGCCTCAGTTTAATGCAGTTAATCAGTAAATTCACGCTGGGGCCGACCGAACTGTTAAACATTGCCGACCATTCGCTGACCAACGGCAACCCGGCCGACATCACGATTTTTGACCCGGATTTTGAATATGTAATTGACAAGGAAAAGTTCTATTCCAAATCCCGCAACACGCCGTTTCACGGTATGAAGGTAAAGGGCAAAGTGTTCGGTACGATGGTTTGCGGGCGGCTGGTGTTTGACGATTTGGCGGAGCGCCGCACTAAATAATATGGCGGAATATCGTAATTTGTATATTCATTTGCCGTTTTGCCGCAGTAAATGCGACTACTGTGCTTTCTATTCGCAAACCGGACAGGAGGCACAGATAAACGGTTATCTGGCACGCTTAAAGCAGGAACTTGACCAGCTTGACCTGCCGTTGCCGTTGAAAACCGTTTATGTGGGCGGCGGCACGCCGACTTTGCTGAATGAAGAGCAGTTGCGTTTTCTATCCGCCATGTTGCCGGCGGCGGACGAACGTTCAATCGAGTCCAACCCGGAAACCTTAACGCCGGAAAAAGTGGCGATTTTGGCCGACTCGTTCAGCCGCATCAGTATGGGAGTGCAGTCATTCTCGGCGGAAAAGCGGCGGATTTTAGGCAGGCACTGTACCGACAAAGCGATTTTTTCGGCCTTGGAACTCTTGAGTTCAGCTCATTTCAAGCATCGGAATATTGACTTGATTTACGGTATCGGCGGCCAAACCGCCCTCGAATGGCAGGCAGATTTACAGCAGGCACTGCAGTTTCCCATCGACCATTTATCCTGTTATGCGTTGACGCTGGAAGAAAATCACCGTCTGCAACCCAACGCCCAGTTGTCTGACCATGTAGAACGGGAAGCGGATATGGCGGAATTGACGGCCGCATATTTGGCGGCACACCAGTTTAAGCAATACGAAATTTCCAATTACGCCAAACCGGACGGTGAGTGCCAACATAATCTGAATGTCTGGCATGGTGAGGCCTATCTTGGTCTGGGGGCGGCGGCGGCCTCGTTTAACGGTCAACTCCGCTTTACTCAAGTGGCAGACTTGAACGCTTATTTGAACCATACACCGCCGGAACTTGACCAATTGCCAACGGCGGAACGAGTCAACGAAGTTTTTGTAATGAATCTGCGTACTATTCAAGGCTGGTCGCCGCAACTCTGGCAACAAACCGCCCTGCCGGAAAAACCCGCTTGGCAAACCATGCTGAACAAGGTGCAGAGCCATGCCGAAAACTATCCGGAATGCTGGCATATCACCCCGGAACGAATTGCATTAAGCACTTACGGATTATCTTTTTGGGACAATATTGCCGTAGAGCTGTTGTGAATTTTCTCAATCAGTAAATTCACTAATTTTCCGGCATGTTCTTTGCGTCCGCTAAACCAGTCGGCGGCGGTTCGGGTCAGTTCCAAATCAATCACGGCGTCGCCGCATTGGATGGTGCGGGGCGGAGTTCCGGCGCCGTGCAGTTTCAGTTCTCCGCATTTGCTTAAACTGATCTGTACTTTTATCCGATCCTCCACAAACCCCAAATTGGTATATAAATCCGCCAGCATATACACGCCGGAGCGGATAATATCGGCAATCACCTGAAACGGCAACTCATTATCCGGAGTAGGAATATTGATACCGTAATAACAGAATCCACTGGCATATAACTGCCACATTTTAAACAGATTAGCCGGAAAAACCCGAATTGAGGTATTGGCAAAATAACAGCTTTCCAACTCGCCTAAAGTCAAATAATCCGGCACGCAATCATTAGGTAACGCATTGATACCGGCCTGTTTAAGTTCTTCATGCCGGAATCTGGCCGTTTTATACTCCGGCGGCATCGCCACAATCTCCAGCTGGCAATGCTGAGTGTCCAGTTGTCGCCGGCCGGAGAAAAAATTGCCGGCATGGAGCCACTCTTCGGCAAAATGTCCGGAATCGGCACAAGTTTCCTCGGCGATATGATTTTCGTATAACAAACTGCGCAGCATACTGCCCAGCATTTCACGCTGATTGCGCAACGCACGTTGAATCAAACCGTGCATTTCGCTGGCCCGATAAGCGGGGCGGCTGGAGGCATCGGTGGTGCGGATATAGAACACACCCTGCAGTAGCTCGCCATTCAGCGTACCGGTGCAGACATGCGGCACAGTGGTAAACGGTTTTATCACAAAAATGGCATATCGTTTACCGTCAATCAACGGCCGTTCAATGGTAAAATCAATCGGCGGATCCACCATGCGATTTACAAACTGCCCAACTGTAGACGGGTCGAACGACTTAACTTCGTCGGCATTCAAGCCGGTATATACCGACGGATGCCCGGAAGCGTCTTCCTGCACTCCCACCACCACATATCCCCCTTTGGTGTTGGCAAACGCCAGACAATGGCGCACAAACTTCGCCTTTCCGGTATGCGACAATTTTATCCAATTCAGCGGTGCCTTATAATCAAGCGTATCCGACTCCACCTGCCGATACACCAATTTTCGCCAATCCACACTATTTTCTGCACTCATATCGCCTCGATTCCTGTTCGTTCATTAGTTCTAATATAACTACAGTGCAACAAAATGCAATACAAATTTTGAAAATTTCGCCGGGAATGCTATATTAAGCAAGATAATTTTTATAGAAGGATTTTTATTATGCCACGAATTCTGGTTTTATTATTTATGTTGTCAACCATGTTGTTCTCCGGCTGTTCAGACGAAAAGCCGATACGTTATGCCACGGCGGAAGAGTTGGCGAATGTGCTTTGGTTGCCGTTAGCCTCCAACAGTGAATGGAAAACGCCGTTTTGTCTGCTGGCCGACGGCGCCGTATTAGTCGCCGGCCCCGGCAGTATCGCCACCACATGGAGTTTTGACGCCAAGAAACCGTCCGGATTTATGCTGTTTGACGCCAATGGCAACTCCCGGTGGTTTGCCGCTCAGTTTGATGCCAACAACACGTTAAACATCAGTCTGGCAGGTAATTTAAGTGCGGTTTGTGCGGCACAGCAACTTGTCGTTATTCCGGCCGGCACTCGTTATAACCTTAATTACTGGCGCAGCAGCAATAAATTCCCAACGCCGGATGAGCAGGTGTATGTGGTGTTTGATTATGAGAATCAAATTCGGGGATTTTCAGGCGTAAATAACTTTTTTGGCGGCTATGAACTCTCCGGTCAGGTGGCAGTGAATATCAATAACTTAGCCTCCACCCGGCGCGGCGGCCCCCATTTGGCTTTCGAACAAGCCTTTCTGCAAGAGCTGGCCGACAACATCAACACCTATTTAGTTGTCGGCAATCAACTTTTGCTGTATGATGACACCACGTTAGTGATGATTCTGGACAAAACCAATTAGCCAGTCGCTCAATTCCAGTGGTGATGCCGCAATAAATTCCGGCTTATGCGCCAGCAGTTCGGCCGCATCGCCAAAGCCGTAACTCACGCCGACGGCCGGAATATTATTCGCCTTTGCCCCTAATAAATCCAAATCCCGATCCCCCACCATAATGGCGGAGTCAACTGGAATACGAAACGCATCTAACGCATACGCAATCACTTCCGGTTTATGTAACCGTTCATGCAGTAATGCTCCGGCCACGCCGTGCAGTTTGGGTTCCAGCGCAAAATGGGCGGCAATTTTGCGGGCAAAAATCTCCGGCTTGCCGGTGGCGATATAAGACTTTATCCCGTGAGCGGCCAAATTATCCAGCAGTTCATAAACGCCGTCATACACCGAATTCTCCCGCCAGCCGTCGACGGCAAAACGCTCCCGATACAGCTCCACCGCCCGCGGCACCACCTCAGACGGCAATAATCGGCCAAAAGACTCGATCAGCGGCGGCCCCGCAATCCACCGCCAATCCGTAATATCGCCATACGCCACGCCCAGACGTTCCAACGCATATTTAAAGCAGTTGGAAATTCCGGGTAATGAGTCGGTCAACGTGCCGTCCAAGTCAAATAACACATGTTGACAGCACATTATTTTATCTTTTCGTTAGTTTGCGTCCGCCAGCGTTCACGAGTGATATCGTAAGACATTTTGCCGGTTTTAAAGAACGCATCAAACTGGTCCAGAATAAACGGAATATACAGATTGCGTCCGGTGTAACCGGCATTATGCGGCGTTAAAATAACATTGTCCAACTTCCGCAAAATCGAATCCTCCGCCAGCGGTTCCTCGTGAAAAACGTCTAAAATGGCGGTAAAACGGCGTTTCTGCAACTCTTCCAGCAACGGTTGTTCGGCAATCAATTTGGCCCGGCCGCAATTTACCAAAGTAGCGCCGTCTTTAATCGTCGCCAATACTTTGGCATCAACTTTATACAGATTCTGCTGATTCGCCCCCACTAAACAGTGGATAATATCCGACTCGGCAAAAACCTGTTCAAACGAGGCTTTTTCCGCCCCCCACTCCGATAGTTCTTCGGCACTTGAGTGATTGGAGCAAATCAATATCCGCTTAAACCGCAACGGCTTAAGCATACGCAATAAATGCTTGGTCGTATCGCCCATGCCCCAAAGCCCCAGCGTCAATTTGGTGTTGTCCCGAATATCACCCACGCCCCATTTCAACGGTGTGGCATTCATCCACTGCGCATATTTCCAAAAATCCCGTGCCGCCAGCATGGTGGCCAGCAACGCCCATTCCGCCACGGCTTCCGCCATTACCGGGTTGGCACTGGTTACTTTTATATTCTGGTCAAACGTGGTTTCATCCACCACCAACGCCACACTGCCGGCGGAATGCCCCACAATTTTCACATTCGGGGCATGCTTCAGCAATTCCGCATTACAGCATGGCGAGGACCAACTGGTAATCAACGCATCATATTTATGCAAAATCGGTGCAAAATCAAAATCCAAAATATCGCCGTGTTCCGCCGGCACATCCACGTCATAATTTAACGCCTTGGCCTTGGCTTTGGCTTCATCACTCCAGAAAAAATCCACAATTCCTTTGCCTCTGGTCAGAAACAATATCTTTTTATCCGCCATTTTATTTTTGCCTTTACTAACTAATCAGTTGGTTTTATTTTCAAATAAAAGCCGGAACATTGCTGCTCCGGCCAGATCGCCGCACTTAAATTTTAAATGCGCCTTTTATTTCTTTCTGCAATTCTTCATCTGCGGCAATTACGTCGGCCGTCTGTTTTGCTCTGAACTCGCTTAGTTTACCCGCCAGTTCCGGCATAGCCAGGCTCAACATGCTGACCGCCAATAATGCGGCATTTTTGCCACCGGCTTTACCGGCCGTAACCGTAGCCACCGGGATTCCCGGCGGCATCTGCACGGTGGCCAATAACGCATCCAAGCCGTTAAACGGTTCCGACGCCACCGGTATTCCGATTACCGGAATCGTAGTGTGCGCCGCCATAACCCCGGCCAGATGTGCCGCCATACCGGCGGCGCAAATCATCACCTTAACGCCGTTTGCAGCGGCGTGGCGGGCAAATTCAGCGGCCACTTCCGGCGTCCGATGGGCAGACATAACTCTGACCATGTACGGTATGCCGAACTCTTCAAACACTTTAAAGGCGCCTTGAACAATGTTCAAATCGCTTTTGCTGCCCATAATCACCGCCACCACAGCGTTTTCACAATTCATGATTACTCACCGTGTTAAGAGGTTATTCAGCAGAGTTTTCGCTGTCCGTCGGCATATCTTCCGGAAACTCGTACGAAAGCAAGCCTTCGGCGATCTCCAGCAAAGCCACATCCAACTGATTGGGGGACTGGCAGCGCACCATCGGTCTTGCGCCCAATGAAAGCTGTTTAGCCCGTTTAGCCGCCACCACCGAAAGTATCTGCGGATCGGGAATCATTTTCTTGGCCCGTTCCAAATACGAATTATTCATAAAACTGCATTCCTAAAGCTATAATTAATAATCGATTACCGCACGATGAGATTCAATCACCGTTTTATCGTCCGACATTACCCGCAGATAACGTTTTTCAAACTCCGGCACGGCGTCATAGATATAACGCTGAGCCAACGCAATGCGGTCGGCATCCAACTTGGCGTCACGCAGCATCAGATAGGAAACGAACACAAAAATTTCGTTTTCCACCAAGCAGCGAGCCGTCAAATCACGATATTCCGGATCACGCATTTCGTTCACATGTTCCACCGCCTGCAAATGTCTGCGATACATATTATCCGCCATTTCGCGGGCATCGCTCAATTCGCATACGGTTTCGCACTTCATCAGTTCGGCAATGCGCACATCGTTATCACGCTGTTGAACGCCGCCGATTGCCGCCACCACCTGTAACTGCGTAGTACCTTCATAAATGTTGGTAATACGGGCATCACGATAGAAGCGTTCCACATTAAAGTCCTTCATATAACCGGTACCGCCGTGAATCTGAATGGCGTCATAGCAAACCGAGTTAGACGCTTCAGTAGCCTGCGCCTTACACATCGGCGTTAAAACCGCGGCAACCTTGTTATAGTATTTCTGTTTAGCCCGAATTTCATCGGTAACATTTTCGCCTTCGGCGGCGGCATTGTAGGCATTGCGCAAGTCCACCGCACGAGTTGTTTCGTACAGCAGTGCACGAGACGCCGCCACCCTGGTCTTCATGCTGCACAGCATGTCATACAACGCCGGGAACTGGTCAATGCTCTTCTTAAACTGTTCACGTTCAGACGCATACTTTCTGGCTTCCTGATACGCCGCTTCAGCAATCCCCAGCGCCTGCGCGCTGATGGCTACCCGGGCGCCGTTCATCAAGCTCATTACATAGCGGGTCAAGCCGCGGCGACGCTGTCCGCACAGCTGTGCCGGCACGTCATTATACTGTAATTCCGCCGTCGCCACGCCGTGAATCCCCAGTTTATTTTCGATACGCCGCACCACCAGTTCCGGGCAGGCATCGGCAATGAACATGGACAATCCACGCCCGTCGCTGGTACCGTCTTCAGACCGGGCCAGCACCAGATGGCACTTGGCACAGCCGTTGGTGATAAAGCGCTTCATGCCGGACAAAAACCAGTTGCCGTCTTTATCCTGATAAGCCCGCAACCGCACCGACTGCAAGTCAGACCCGGAATCCGGTTCCGTCAAGTCCATCGACCCGTCGATTTCGCCGGTGCAGAAACGGGGCAGATACGCCTGCCGCTGTTCTTCACTGCCGAAGTCGCAGATAGTTTCCGCAATATCCTGCAGACCAACCAGATTCTGTAAGCTGGCATCGGCACGAGACACCATTTCCGTAATCGCCACATAGATGGTGGCCGGGAAGTTCAACCCGCCGTAACGGTGGGGCAAAACCACGCCCATTACGTCGGCATTCGCCAAGTCTTTCAAATTCTGTACAGTAAGCGGATGATAAGTAACCACGCCGTTTTCAAAATGCGGGCCTTCGGCATCCACGGTACGTGAGCGGGGGGCAATGCGCTCGGCGCAAATTTCACCCACCACTTTTAATACACGCTGATAATTGTCGCAGGCATCGGCGAAATCCACCGGAGCGTTGTCAAAACTGGCTGCATAGGAATAGTTGTTTTCCTTCATGGAAACCGCTTCTTCCAGGTCCAAATTCTTCAGAGTGAAAACCAAATCACGGTTTTCAGTGTAAAAGTTAGCCATATTGCCTTATTCCTTTTTAGCTCTTACGCCTTAGCCTTGAAAGCGTTGATTAATTTCGGTACAATGTCATTCAGATCGCCCACGATTTTATAATGCGCAACTTGGAAAATCGGCGCATTCGGGTCGGTATTAATGGCAATAATCTTCTTGGATTCGTCCATCCCGGCACGGTGCTGAATCGCTCCGGAAATCCCGCAGGCGATGTACAGTTTCGGGCGCACGGTAACACCGGTCTGCCCCACCTGATAGTCGTGGTCAATCCAGCCGGCATCCACGGCGGCACGGGAAGCGGCCACTTCGCCGCCCAGTGTTTCGGCCAGTTTCTTTAACAATTCAAAGTTCGCCGCACTGCCCACGCCGTAACCGCCGGCCACAATAATCTGCGCGCCCTTCAAGTCTACGGCCTTTTCTTCCCGTACCCGTTCAATCACTTTGATTACGGTTTCGGCGTCGGATAATTTAACGTCAAACTTGACCAGTTCGCCGGTACGGCCGGGAACCGGAGTATCCATCTTCATTACGCCTTCACGCACAGTAACCATCTGCGGATCGTCCCAGGTATTAACAATGGTAGCAATAATATTGCCGCCGAATGCCGGACGAATCTGCATTAACTTATTGGTATAGCTCTTCTTATTAACCTTATCGTCAAAGTCGTCAATCTGCAGATTAGTGCAGTCGGCGGTAAGCCCGGCCAGTTTTTCAGACGCCACACGCGGAGCGAGTTCACGCCCCTTCATGGTGGCGCCGAACAGCAGAATATTCGGCTTATAAGCGAGAATCATATCCATAATCACTCTGGAGAAAGCCAAAACCGTGAACGGTTCCAAACGCTTATCTTCGGCCAAAATCACGGTATCGCAACCGTATGTATACAATACAGGAGCCAAATCCGCCACATTATCCCCCAGCAATAACGCTTCGAGTTTAACGCCCAGCTGGTTGGCTAATTCACGGCCTTTGCACACCAGCTCTAAGCTGACATCGGCAACTTTGCCGGATTCCTGTTCAATAAAAACCCAAACATTTCCAATTTTTTCAGACATATTTCTCACCCTAAGGTATGGTCGGCAATGAGTTCATGGATAAGGCAGTTAATGCCTTCCGCGGTCGGAGCGATTTCCTTGGCTTCGCCGCCGGCGAGAACCACGCTCTGAATATTCTTAACCTTGGTGGGAGAACCGGCCAAACCGATACGGTTTAAATCGGCGCCCACGGCGGCGGCGGTACATTCCTCAATCAGCAAATTTTTGCTCTTCATTTCGTCCAGTTTAGCGGCCAAATCTTCGGCTTCGGCATAATCGGCGTCGGCGAATTTGGCTTTTACTTCGCTGGGAGTAGCGGCCCGCTTGTATTTCATAATGCGTTTAGCGGCCTGCGGGCGGGGGTCATTGGAGTCAATTACCGTAAGCAGACACGGTGTGGGGGATTCCAAAACTTCAAATCCGCCTTCAATGGCACGTTTGGCAACAATCTTACCGTTGCCGAATTCCACAACTTCCTCTACATAGCAAATCTGCGGCCACTTAAGTTTTTCGGCAATCTGCGGGCCGACCTGAGCGGTATCGCCGTCAATCGCCTGCCGTCCGCACAGAATCAAATCGACGTTGCCGATTTTCTTAGCGGCACAGCTTAACGCATAACTGGTGGCCAAAGTATCGGCCCCGGCAAATGCACGGTCGGTCAGCAGCATAGCCTCATCGGCGCCGCGATACAACGAATCACGCAACACTTCGCTGGCGGCCGGCGGCCCCATAGTGGCAACCACCACTTTAGCGTTGTAACGGTCTTTGAGTTGCAGGGCCAATTCCAGCGCATTCAAGTCTTCCGGGTTAAAAATTGCCGGTAATGCGGCACGGTTTACGGTACCGTCCGCCTTCATAGCCTCACCGGTAATATTCTGGGTGTCCGGAACCTGCTTTACAAACACGAGTATGGTATAACTCACAGTTTCAGCTCCCTTTTTTTCTCCACCGATACTCAAGTGGAGACGTTTTCATTTATGTTACAAAAAATATATAATCTATGTATTATATCACATTTTTTGATTTTTTACAGTCCAAAAACGATTTTTTCCTGATTTTTTCTATTTTTGCACCCAAAAACTTGCTAAATCGCCGAATTGCATATATAATATGT
>CAZEHZ010000065.1:0-12190 GCA_964512385.1 uncultured Victivallaceae bacterium
CCACCCCCCGCTGGACGGCAAAACCGGCAGGGGGTTTTTTCGTCTAAAGATATTGTAATGTTGCCGGGCGGCAAAATCGACACAATGAAATGGCTATCATGCGGTTCAGGCAGATAGAAAAAAGGTGATTCTTGTCTATAACAAAAATCACCTATAATATAATAATTTGTTTGAACTCAGAGTAACTCGAAACGGCGTTCATCGTCGTTCAATCTGGTAATTTGCAAATGAAGCGTGCCGGGCGGCAGAATGTCGGCAATACGCTCCGGCCACTCTACCAGACAATAACTGTGCTGGTCCGACAGAAATTCATCAATGCCAAACCCTAACGCACTATTGGAGTCCGCAATCCGGTATAAGTCCATGTGATAAAAAAAGCCGCCGGAAGCCAGTGGATACTCTTGAATTATCGTATAAGTGGGGCTTGATACCGGTTCGGTAATCTGCAAGCCGCGGGCAAAGCCACGGGCAAATACCGTTTTACCCGCCCCTAAATTGCCATGCAGTGCCATTACGGTTCCGCACGGCAACGCCTGAGCCAGTTGCGCGGCAAATTGTTCGGTGTCTTTTTCACTCTTACTATGAAACGGCTTACTCTTTAAAGTGTTGATATCCATAATACTCCTCATTAATGTTCAAATTGTTCTCATCGGCCAGACCGGGTTCGCCCGCCGTTAAAATTTCGCCGATACAGGTTAATTTAGTGGCAAACGGCCAGTTTTGTTGTAGCTGTTTCACTAAATTCGGGGCTACGGTAAATAAAAGTTCATAATCTTCACCATCGGTAAGCATGGCTTTTATGGAGGCCTGATTGCGGGGGGGCAAGTGTTTGGTGTTCAATAAAATGCGCACTTTAGACGCTTCCGCCAAACGTAATGCATCCAGTCCCACGCCGTCGGAAATATCCATCATGCATTTGGTATATGTGCCGGCTAAAAACTGTGCTTCCGCCAAACGGGGAATAAAGTTCAGATGATGATTACTGCTTAAACTATCGCCCAGACAACCGGTTACAAATAATTTTTCGCCAGCTTTGGCGTTACTCCGCAAACAGAGTTTTTCCGGCGTTACCCGCCCTAAAATGGTTAGCGACGCCGCTAAGCCGGGATTGGCTAAACTGCTTAAATCCCCGCCCACTATTGCGGTATTATACGTTTTGGCACACTCGGCAAGCCCTAAATTAAACCGAATCAGATAATCCGAGTCGATATTTTTAGCGGCAATGGCGGTCAACGCCCATAACGGTTCGCCGCCCATGGCGGCAATATCGGATAAATTCCGCTTCAGTAATTTGGCTCCGGCGGCCTCCGGCGAGGTGGTGTCTTGAAAAAAATGCACGTTGCCTACCACTTGATCTACGGCGGCCAGCAGAAGGTCATTACCGAATTTCAGCACGGCGGCATCGTCGCCGGGGCCTACGGCCACGTCGGAACGCTGAGCAAGCTGCGGCAAAATAATTTTTAACAGCCCGGTTTCGTCCATTTTCTTACCTGAATTTGAGATTTAGCACGTTTTTATACGGTAAACTGCCGCCAAAAATATCCAACGCCGAACCAATAGTGTAATCGATTTTACCCTGTCCGGCGGCGGCGATTTTTTCCACATCGGCCAGCGAACGTATGCCGCCGGCATAAGTGGCTGGAATCGGCGTGTTTTCCGCCATCAAATGCAATAATTTTTCATCAATTCCGGCTTGTTTGCCCTCTACATCCACCGCATGAATCAGAAACTCCGCACAATATTCCGCCAAGTTGTGCAAAGTGGCGGAATTTACGGCCAACCGGGTAAATTTTTGCCAGCGATCTGTTACAATATAATAGGCGTCGTTACGCCAGCGGCAACTTAAATCCAACACCAGATTGGCTTTACCAACTTCAGAAACCAATTTTTCCAATGCGGTCAAATCCAATTCGCCATTACGGAAAACGTAACTGGTGGCAATCACTTTGTCGGCTCCGGCCTGCAGATATTTTCCGGCATTTTCCGGCGTGATGCCGCCCCCAAGCTGTAACCCTTTGGGATATGCCTGCAGTGCGGACAAGGCGGCGGCTTCGTTACCGCCGCCCAGCATAATTACATGCCCGCCGGTCAGACCGTCCTGCTTATACAAATTTGCATAGTAAGCCGCCCCCAATTCCGATTCAAAATTGGTATGCAGTGTACTGTCGGCATCGCTTAACGTGCCGCCGACAATCTGTTTTACCTTGCCGTTATGCAAGTCTATGCAGGGCCGGAACTTGCTCATTATTTTATCGCCTGTTCCACGGCGGCCAGAGTCGCATCGATTACGGTCGGGCGATTGGCGAACGTGCCACGAATACCCATATGCCCCAACTCGTCCTTATGATAGCCGATTACGGCATCCGGGTCTTTCAACACGTTACCGGTTAAAATGCCGACTACGGAAGCGTCTTTATCAATTACTCCGGCATCAACTAACTTCTTGGCTCCGGCTACGGAACAGCAGGAGGCGGGTTCCGCACCGATTCCGGCGGCGTCCACCCAAGCCTTGGCATCCATAATTTCCTGTTCGGTAACATCTTCCACCACGCCGTTACACCACTTTAAGCCACGCAGAGATTTTTCCCACGATACCGGATTGCCGATTTTAATGGCGGTGGCAATAGTGTCCGGATTCATCACCCGTTCATACGGCGTGTGGTTTTTCCACATGTGGGACAAGGGGGCGGAGCCGGCGGCCTGAATTACCGCAATCCGTGGAATCTTGTTGATGATACCTAAGTTATAAAGTTCTTCCATACCCTTGCTTAAGGCGCTGTTATTGCCTAAGTTACCGCCCGGAATTACAAACCAGTCCGGCACCTGCCAGTCCAGTTGCTGAAGAATTTCAAACCCGATGGCTTTCTGCCCTTCAATACGGAACGGGTTGATGGAGTTCAATAAATAGATGTTCAGTTCATGGCAAACCTGCTGAACCAATTCCATGGCATCGTCAAAGTTGCCTTTAATCTGCAAGGTGCGGCCGCCGAAGGCCAACGCCTGAGCCAGTTTACCGTAGGCGATTTTGCCTTCCGGGATAAAAATGATGGACTTCATGTCGCCCACGTCGGCGTAAGAGGCCATACTGGCGGAGGTGTTCCCGGTGGAGGCGCAGGCTACCCGCTTGGCACCGTAAAATTTCGCCGCCGTTACGCCGCAGGTCATGCCGCGGTCTTTAAAACTTCCGGTCGGGTTTTCGCCTTCATGCTTCAGCATAAAGTTCTTTAATCCGGCATATTCACCGGCTTTACCGGCCGGATACAAACGGGTGTTACCTTCTTGACGGCTGACGATAAATTCATCCGGAACATCAAAAATCAACTCTTTATAACGCCATACTCCGGAAGAATATACGCCGCGTTTGGCGCCCCAGCGTGAATCAAACAGCTTCTTGAGTTCCTGCCCGTCCACCTGCGAAAAATCACGCACTAAATCCAGAATACCGCCGCATTCGCAGTTATAGCGGACTTTAGATAAATCGTATTTTTTGCCGCATCTTACACATTCCAAGTGAGAAGGAATAACATTCATTATAAAAACCCTTTATACTTAAATTTATAGATATAATAATCTTATAATATAACACCGGAACTCTGGCTACGCAAATGTTCGAGCTACATAGTCGGTGAATTTTTGGAAACAATATTCAAAAGAATACTCTTTAACGGCGTTTTGGGCCGCCCCGGACATCTTTGCCAACCGTTCCGGGCTGTCGTGCAGTTTGGCTAAACAGTCGGCCCACTCCTGCGGCGAGTCGGCCAGAAATCCGGTTACACCGTCTTGCAGAACCTGCCGGTTTTCGCCTAAATCGGTGGCAATGGCCGGAATACCCGCCGCCATATACTGAATCAATTTAAATGCCGATTTGCCGATCGCCATCGGGTCTGAACTGCTTAACGGCATAATGCCAACATGACTGGCACGCAATAAATCCGCCTCGGTTTGGGAACTCCAGTCCACATAACGGGTTTTTACCCCCGGAATCGGCCGGGCGGCTAAACTCTGTTTGGCAATGACCAACAGTTCAAAATCCACGGTTTCGGCCATTTTACGCAGTTTATCGGCGGCATCCAGCAGGTATTTATACGTTACCGGCGTGCCGATCCAGACCACGGTGAATTGCGGAAATTTGGCACAACAGCAGGTTTGATAATCACTTACCCGCACGGCGGTTGGTATCTTGATGACGTTAGGATTATAAAGACGAGCCATATTGACCAGTTCATCATTGGCGCAGATTACGCCGTCGGCCTTAGCCATCAGTTGCTGGTATTTATGGCGTAAAA
This sequence comes from uncultured Victivallaceae bacterium, assembly GCA_964512385.1. GTDB lineage: Bacteria > Verrucomicrobiota > Lentisphaeria > Victivallales > Victivallaceae > CALXXL01. The sequence continues at coordinate 4,287 of CAZEHZ010000065.1, forward strand.
AGGGGATTTTTGCGTATTTTAGATGCACAAAATCATCAAAATTCAGAATAAAACGATGATTTTTCAGCCAAAACAGTTCCAACCAGGCCGGAAAAAATGGAAAAAGTTCGTATTCTATAATGGATTTTTCCGGCAAAATGACGGTGCTCAGCATGCGGTGCAGCATAGCGGTTAAAAAACCGCCAAACGATTTGCGGTGTTTGCCGTACAGCGTTTTTAGATAATGGTCCGAAAAAAAATAACGCACCTGTGCCGAATCGGGAGCTTGTTGGTTCATTTCATCGGCATACATAAACATGCGGTAGCGGCTGGAGGCCCCCAAGCGGTTATAACGTGAAAAAAACGTCAACATAATCAGTTAAAATTTTTTCCATTTGGCGTTTTCAATATAGCCGCCACGGGCTTCCGGATTGTTTTTGGCTTCGGCAATAAGCTCCGGCGCACCCCATTGATTTAAAATTTCATCCCGGAAAATAAGCGTCTCGGACAACGGGACGGATTGATTCATGGCGATGTTGCCGAACATTTCCATACTGTCAAGCATTCGGGTTGCCTGCCGGAAAGTATTCACGGGTTGTTGTTTCATGCTCACCAAATTTATCCGCTCCAGTTCCGTAAGCAGCTCCGGGTAACGGGGCGCCCCTAAGGATTTTAATTGTCTGGACAACGGCGACGGCATCACTTCGGTTTTGCCCGGCCACAGGAAATAGTTGTATTTTACCACAATATTTCCGTTGTTAAAGTCATAATACGTTACCCGCTGGCCGTAAGGCGTGAACGGAAGTGTTACCAGCAACAATGCCAAGACGATGCACGCATAAAGCGCAAGTTTTTTCTTTTTTTCTGTATTCATAATGTTTTACCTCCATGATTTCTCCGACTAATATAACACAGGAATGGTAAAATTGCGAAAATTTTAATTTTTTTTTTGCCTTTATCTGATTTCGGGCGTATATTGCATAATTGAGAACTTTTTATTGAAATTTTTATTACAGGAGTTTTTATATTATGATAAAAATCAATCCCATGATTGTAATGCGTGAAGAACTTGAAGGCTGGGGCGTGTTGTTTGACCCCGATACCGGCGATACTTTCGGCTTGAATGCCGTCAGCGTTTTTATCTGGAAAGGCCTGGAAGCTAAACAGAGCAAGAGTGAAATTTTAGCCGGGTTGACTGCCGCCTGCGGTGGAACTTTGCCGGAGTCGGCCGCACTGGATTTTGACGATTTTGTGACGGAACTGGTCGGTAAAGGTTATGCAACCATAGAATAAGCCAGCTTAAATTATGATTATTCCAATGCGGGTGTGGCGGAAAATTAAACGGGGCGGGCAGATGTATATTGAAAGTATGCACTATCTGAAAGCGTCGTTTAAACATCAGATGCCGGAAAATAAAAGCAGTATCGCCACGGCTACCAATCTGGAGATTCGCCGTCTATTGTACGGTGAATTCCGGGCAAACTGGCAGATGGCCGGCGGCATAATTTTATGTTTGATTTTCGCCGCTTTTGCCGAAGTTACACTGCCGATGATTATGCGGTATCTGATTAACGATGTGTTGATTCCGAAAAAAATGGCGTTGCTGTGGGGGGCATTGTTCGGTTTTTTGGCGGTATATGGCGTGCAGAGCGGCTGCCAGAGTATGCAGATTTTTTTGTCCGGCCGACTTCAGGGGCGGTTGAATCTGCACCTGAAGGATAAACTTACGGCTCATTTGCTTAAACTGCCCGGCGAGTTTTTTGACCGGGTGTCCAGCGGCTATCTGGCCAGCAGAGTTTTTGAAGATGTACGCTCTTTAACCACGTTTTTCGGCCAGCCCATGCAAACTTTTTTGTTGGCGGCCTGCAAAATCAGCGGCGCAACGGTGATGTTGTTCTATTTAAAATGGCAGCTGGCACTGGCGTTGCTGGCGGTGTTGCCGCTGTTCTTTGCGGCGGCAAGGTTTTTCGGGCGCAAACAGTATACCTTGGCGGCGAGTCATTCCGAAAGTACCTCGGCGGCGTATGGCCGTTTGCAGGAGACGCTGAGCAATATTAAACTGGTTAAAAGCTCCGGCGATGAGTCCGGCACGTTAAAGACGCACCGGAAAGACTATGCCGGGCTGTATCAGATTAATATGGAAATGACCTCGCTAACCATGATGTTTCAGCGGTTAATGACGTGGCTGCCGGATGCGTGCCGGTTTGCCGTGCTGATTTTTGCCTGTTTGTGGGTGCTGAACGGCGAATGGCAGATCGGGGACTTAACGGCGGTGTCGGCGCTGGTGATGAGCATGATTATTCCTACCCGGACCTTGGCGTTCTCGATGGTGCAGTTGACCTCGGCGCAGGCCTCGTTAGGGCGGTTAAGCGCACTGCTGAAGTTGATACCGGAAGATAATTTGGAGTCCGGCGTAAAGGTGGATAAACTGGCGGGCAAGGTGGAGTTTAAGCAGGTTAATTTTCAGTACCTGCCTAATCAACCGGTGCTGAAAAACTTTAATCTGACCATTGAGCCGGGGCTGATTACGGCAATTGTGGGGGCGTCCGGCACCGGAAAAAGTACGCTGGCCGGCCTGTTGATGCATTTTTATCGGGCTCCGGATGGCGAAATCCGGCTGGATGACCGCCTGATTGACGACTATAATATGCGGGCGTTACGGAAACGAATCGGTTTTTTAGGTACTGACATGAAGCTGTTTAACGCCACTTTGCGGGAGAACTTGTGCTACGGCGGCATAAAGGCTGATGACCGGGAGTTGACGGAGATGCTGAACGAATTAGGTTTGGCTATGTTGACCGCCTCTCCATATGGTTTGGATTGGCAGGTAGAGGAAAACGCCAAAAATCTCTCCGCCGGGCAACAACAGCGCATTGCACTGGCACGGGAACTTTTGCGCAACGGCGATATGTTGATTCTGGATGAACCGACCTCGGCGTTAGATGCGGAACATGAAGTTATGGCCGCCGCCGCCATTCGCAAACATGCCGGAACCCGCACCGTAATTATTATTACTCACCGTGAGTGTCTGGCAAAATTGGCCGACTCCGTAGTCTGGCTGAAAGACGGCTCCTGCATTGCCCAAGGCACGTTTGCCGATTTGGATTATCAGTTCTGATACGATTGCAGTGCGGTAAAAAGTGCCGCATCCAAATTGTCCGTAAGGGTAAGCGGGGCGGGGGCGGACAGCCGGGTCAGGCGATCCCGCAATTCCGTAACCGTGCAGGTTAATTCATGCGGAATTTCCACTTTGCCGCTTGCCGAACCGGAGCATAAATTAAAGATGGCTTTGGCTAATGTGTTTACACTGATTAACTTAAGTTCGGCGTCCTGTTGAATGTCCACCGTCTTGCCGTGCGCAATCTGCCAGGCAAAAGTGGCTACCACCGAATTCCAGAACGGTTTGCTGAACGGCCCGAATGTGTTCGGCATTAACAACGTAACTTCCCGCACCGGGCGATTTTGGCTCCATGCGGTCAACCGGTCGTGAGCGGCGGCTTTGCTTTTATGGTACGGCAACTCCCGGATATGTGTAGTGGAACCCAGCATTACGGTGCCGGAAAACCGGGCATTGTCCATGGCGGCAATCAGTTTTTCAATCATTAACATGTTGGTGTTAAACAGTTTTTCGCCGTCGTCGGCTCGGCTTACGGCGGCCAGATGAATAATTATATCGCATTTTTCCGCAAAGCGTGATAAGGCCTCCGGCGAATCCCAGAATTCCCGGCTGAACTCAATGCGTTCCACATTTGGCTGTAAGCGCAAAAAGTTATACAGATAGCCGCCGATAAATCCGGACTGCCCGGTAATGCCGATTTTCATGCCGCACCGCCTTGGTTTGTGAATTGGTCATATAAATTGTCTATAATATAAATATAACATGGTATGATAAAAATGCAAAAAAAGTGGCAAAGTTTTTCGGGGCGGACTGGATAAAATTATATTTAGTGGTATATTAATAGACAAAACATGCAATTGTTTGAATAAAACGAAATAAATCAACACATTGGAGACAAAAATGATTTTTACTCATGAAGTAGAAGCAATGTCGTGTGTCAAAAAGGGCTGTAACCACGGCCCGGCGCCCATTCCGCAGGAAGGCGCCTGGACTCAGGTTAAGGAGGTAAAAGATATCTCCGGCCTTACTCACGGTGTGGGCTGGTGCGCTCCGCAGCAGGGTGCTTGTAAGCTGACTTTGAATGTTAAAGAAGGCGTAATTCAGGAAGCTTTGGTGGAAACACTGGGCTGTTCCGGTATGACTCACTCGGCGGCGATGGCTGCTGAAATTCTGCCGGGCAAGACTATTCTGGAAGCGTTGAATACCGACTTGGTTTGCGATGCGATCAATACCGCCATGCGTGAACTGTTCCTCCAGATTGTATATGGCCGTACCCAGAGTGCGTTTTCCGAAAACGGTTTGCCGATCGGCGCCGGTTTGGAAGATTTGGGCAAAGGTCTGCGTTCTCAGGTTGGTACTCTTTATGGTACTTTGTCCAAGGGCCCGCGCTACTTGGAAATGGCCGAAGGTTATATCACCAAAATCGCATTGGATGCGGAAGGTGAAGCCATCGGGTATCAGTTCGTTCGTTTGGGCGTTATGATGGACCAGATCAAAAAGGGTCTCGACGCTAACGAAGCTCTCGCCAAGGCCACCGGCACCTATGGCCGGTTTGATGAAGCGGCCAAAATTATTGACCCCCGTCACGAATAATCCTTGAAAGGCTGGTTTAATTATGGCTCTGTTTGAATCTTATGATCGTCGTATAGCTCAGATCAATGCGGCCTTGAATGCCTATGGCATTGCCTCTATTGAAGAAGCGGAAAAATTGGTAAAGAGTGTTGGCGTAGACGCTTATGAAATCGCTAAAGGTATTCAGCCAATTGCGTTTGAAAACGCCGGCTGGGCTTATGTGGTTGGCGCCGCCATCGCTGTTAAAAAAGGCTGTAAAGTTGCCGCCGACGCCGCTGAAGCGATTGGCGAAGGCTTGCAGGCTTTCTGTATCCCCGGCAGTGTTGCCGATGACCGTAAAGTAGGCTTAGGCCACGGTCGCTTGGCCGCTATGTTACTGCGTGACGAAACCAAGTGCTTCTGCTTTTTGGCCGGTCACGAATCCTTTGCCGCCGCTGAAGGCGCTATCGGTATCGCCAAGAGCGCCAATAAGGTGCGTAAAGAACCGTTGCAGGTTATCTTGAACGGTTTGGGTAAGGATGCCGCTTACATTATCAGCCGTATCAACGGCTTTACCTATGTGCAGACTAAGTTTGACTACTTTACCGGTAAGTTGGAAATTGTTCGTGAAAAGGCGTTTTCCAATGGTCCGAAAGCCGCCGTCCGCTGCTATGGCGCCGACGACGTGCGTGAAGGTGTGGCGATTATGTGGAATGAAAATGTAGACGTTTCCATTACCGGTAACTCTACTAACCCGACTCGCTTCCAGCACCCGGTTGCCGGTACTTATAAGAAGGAATGCATTGAACGCGGTAAGAAGTACTTCTCCGTTGCCTCCGGCGGCGGTACCGGTCGTACTTTGCACCCGGATAACATGGCGGCGGGGCCGGCCTCTTACGGCATGACCGACACCATGGGCCGGATGCACTCCGACGCTCAGTTCGCCGGTTCTTCCAGCGTTCCGGCTCACGTGGAAATGATGGGCTTGATCGGTATGGGTAACAACCCGATGGTAGGCGCTACGGTTGCCGTGGCGGTTGCCTTGCAGGAAGCTCTTACCAAGTAAGAAGTTGACTGACGTTTCATTTTCGATGCAGAGGTAATGCCTCTGTATCGAATTAAAGGGCATGTTTTGGCATGTCCTTATTTTTTATTTTTATGTTTAAACGTTTTATATATGGTGTAATTATGAATAAGGATGCGTTTAAGGCATCATGGCGTTTTATCCGCTATGACGGATATGAAATTTTTGATGCAGATGCGGAGTATTGGGAACGGACGGCTAAAGAGATTGCGGACGCCGGATTTACACATGTGATGACTTTTTCCAACACGCACTTCCGCTGGAGTTTTTATAAACATTGGCCGTTGTTGACGGACGTTTTGCGGAAATTGACGGCGGCGTGTCATAAGTACGGCTTAAAGGTGGTGGAACATCATTCCGCCAATCTGCTTTACACTCCGGCGGCCATTGCGGATGAAATCCAAGTGGACGCCAACCGGTTGAAGGACTTAAAATATTGGCCGCAAATGCAGGCGGACGCCGAACCGGGTAATACGGTGGACGGCGTTGATTTATATTCCATGTTTCAGGTGGACGGGCGCACCGGAAAACCGCAAGTTACACTTTATGACGCTTATATTATGTGCCATAACAATGAAGATTATCTAAGAATTTATCAGGACTATCTTGCTACCTTGTATGCCGTGGGCATTGATGGGATTATGACTGACGATGTGCAGTTTTTGGCCGATGGTTATGCGGCCTGCGCCTGCCCGTCCTGCCGGGCTAAGTTTTTTAAAGAATATGGCGAAGAACTGCCGCCGGACGGCGAAGCTTGGGAAAATTTTATTGCCGATGAGACATCTGACTTGTTTATCAAATGGAAAAAATTCCGCTATGAGTCCGTGGGTAATTTTCATAAGACGATTAAAGCCGGATACGAAAAGTTAGGCTATCAGATGCTGCGGCCGAATTTTGCGGCCACCTGCGTGTCGTGGCGTAGTCCGTGGGGCGGCTGGTTTGACGAATTGCCGGCGTTGGATTGGGCGTTTATTGAACATTGCTGCGGCGTGATCCGATACTCGTGGCCGGAGTTTTTGGTGGAGAGTCTGCATTGCAATATGATGGCTCGGCAACGCAATATTCCGGCGATGTCGCTGTATTATCCGGATCGGGCGGACGTGCAGGAGTTATGCTGGGCGTTGTCGCTTTATATCGGGCATCGCTATTTTGGCGACCCTCGAAGCGAGGTGTTGTATCAAGGCCAGGCGGAATTTCATAAGTTTGAGGAAGCTCACTTCAATAGTTTATTCAAAATGCGTTCAAATTGCCGTATTGCGTTGCTGGATAGTGCTTTGGGGCGGGAGTTGGATGCGGATTACAATACGGCCACCCGTCGGGTGTTGTGCAGTTTATCGCAAGCGATGTTGCGGAATAATTTGCCGTTTACCATGACTAATGCGGAACATGCGGCGGAATTTAAAGATTTTGCCGTAATCATTGTGCCGGGCGTGGCATTTTTACGGGATGCCGACCTTAAAGCCTTGGGCGAGTTTGCCAATAACGGCGGTAAGCTGGTGTGGTTAAGCGGTTCCGGCAGTTGGAATACCGACACGTTACAACGGCGTTCGGAGTCCGCCATCGCCGCATTATTGAATATCACCGTGCCGGAGAATTTTAAGGCCGTAAAGGTGGACGATTTGTCCGGCGGTTATATAAAACGCTGTGCCGTGAAAGATGCGGACGACCGGGAGCCTTACGATTGTGCCGAACCGACCAAGTGGCGGCCGTTGAATAATGATGAGTTGACGCAATATCGGAAAATGACCTCATTTATCGCTTCGCTGTTACCGGGCGGCGCCGATATTAAGGCCGAAGTTCCGCACAAAGATTTGCTTATTTCAAGTTTTTATGCCGAAGATGCGCCAAAAATGTCGATTCGCCTGTGCAATGCCTGCGGTACGCAGGACGCACCGGAGTTACCGGGATTCGGACAGCAAGACCCGATTCCGTTTCCGCAATTTTCCGGCAACATAAAGTTACAGATTCGCAAGCCGGATTTATGGCAGAATGTACGTTTTACTACGGCGATTGGTTCCACTTTACAGCAAACCTCGTTTGCGGTATCGATAGTTGACCACGGCGAATATATTATGCTGGAATGCCCGCTGGAGCATTTACATGAATTTATGCTGATTGAAGTTGAATAAAAATTCTCTATTTTTTAAAATGGCGATTTTATATCGCCATTTT
>CAZEHZ010000066.1:0-12151 GCA_964512385.1 uncultured Victivallaceae bacterium
AGCCGGGCGGCAATATCAATCGCCTGAGCCATCCCGCCGCGCTCCAGCTGACGATTTAAATCCGCCAGCATAATCGGCCCCATTATAGAGATGAATATTAGAAAAATAATCGATAATACCACCCCGGAATAAAAACTTAATTTAAAAGCCATCGGCTGGTCAGAGAGCGGTTTCATTTGTTATCCGGCTCCTGAATTTGCAGTTTTTCGCTCATGGGGCTAAACTTATTGTAATTAAACTCTGTGTTTTTAAATTCCGGGTTCTGTTTTAACATTTCCGCCGCCGTTTGATAATCGCCGGCATTCAGTAGCCCGGTTTTAAAATGTATGGCGTTCGGAAACACCAGTTTTTCCACCTCATCCAGCATCCAGCGTTGATGAGCCGGGCGATACGGAATTTTACTTTCCAGACAATAACGCTTTATCACTTTTAACGTCTCTTCCTTATTTTCAACGGCCAGCCGCCAGCCTTCAATGGTTGCGGCAAGCAAATTGCGGCACAATTCGGGATTATCCTGATAAAATTTTCCGGTGGTATACAGCCCGTCCTCCGGGATATCCAGCCCGATATCATGCAGATAAAACACCCGGAGTTCATCCTGATTTATTCCGGCGCACAGGATTTGGAAATATTCGTTAAAAATCATGCCGTTTATCGCATCCACCCCGCCATATAAAAACAAGTCCACATTACGCAACACATCAAGCCGTTTATAATCCGTAACCTTGCCATGCGCCAGCATTCCCAGCACCGGAGTCGACAGCCCCTCCGACAGCCAGATGCCTATCCGCCGGTTCGATAAATCACTTAAGGTTCTGATATTCACCGGAGTCGCCGGGTTGTCGGTATCCGGCAGGGAACGCCGACTGATTATCACCAGCCCCGAATGTTCAAAAACCTGCCCCACATTAACCACATCGGCACCACGAGCCGCACTCATCATTTCCACCAACAGCCAACCCACGGTAACATCGGCACGATTTTCGGATAGATAATCGTTTACATTTTCCTCGGCCGAAACATGGTGTATTTCCACCTCTATCCCGGCTTTTTTATACAATCCATGCTCCAGCGCCATGTAATACCCGGCAAACTGCGCCTGCGGACTCCACGACATCAATAAGCGGCATCGATTATTAGCCGCTTCCGCCGTTGCTTCGCCACCAAACGCCAAGCCGCAACTAAGCCAAATTACTATACAGAAAATATAATTACGCATATTACACCAAAGCCAGTACTCCATAACGCTCCGCCGTTAAACCGTCCGCCGCCGAATCCAGTAAGGCCGACGTAGCCAGCCGTGAATCCGTCAAATCCATCTGCAATGTATTATCCGTTAAGGCTAAATCCAAACTGAAATCTGTCCCGGTAAACCCGCCATCTCCCAAGGCCCCGGTAAACACCAGCTCATTTTCATACATAATTTCATACTTAATCCCGTCCAACGCCGCCAGTCCGCCATTTTCCGCCAGCATTAAATCCCGTTTGGCCGTCTCTAAAGTATCGGCCATTAAGCTGATGGTAATAGTAAGATTACTGCTCCAGTTGCCAACATTATTAGCCAGAGTAAACGCCGCATATTCGCCTTTTACCGCCCCGGCATTAAAGTTAAAATTCAATTTATCCAATTCGGAAGCATCATAATCACGGGCAAAAACCACATCACTGTTCCCGGTAATTTCCAGCGAATCAAAATCCCGCACTCTTGCCTCCAGTACTCCGGCAAAACCGGAAAAAGCCAATTTACGTTCGCCGGTTACGGCCGCATTTCTGCCGTTGCCGGACAAAACGCCTTTAAAATCCAATTTATTCGCATAAAAATCGCCGCTGAAACTGATTACACTGCCGCCCTCCACCTTAGTGTAACTGTTGCCGCCGCCGTAAATGTTTCCGATACTGACCACGGCCTTGGTTTTGCCGGTTAAATCCACCGAGATCGCCGTGCCGCCGTTCACCACACTGCCACTGCGGATATCCGCCGTTCCGGTTCCGTTGCCGCCGCCGTAAATAGTGCCGATATTAACACCGCCCAGCACCGAGATTGCCGTGCCGCCATTCACAATACTGGCGGCTCCGGCATTATACCCCCCCCCGTAAACGTTGATTACGGAAGATTCATTCAAGACAATCTTAGTGCCGCCGTTTACGATACTCACGGCGCCCTGCGCCACTCCAGCCGCACTGTTGCCGTTAGCCGCCGCATAGCCGCCGCCATATAACTCATGCGTTAATTTGCTGTTTTCGCAATTTATCAACGTGCCGTTTTCCACCGTGGTCGTTACCGTGGCCGCCGCCGACAGGTTAATTGCCCACGCCATGCTGCCGCCAAAAATATAATTTGTCGCCGTAACGCCAAGCAACTCCACCTTGGTACCGTTACCGATTACTCCGGCGCAGCTGTAAGACGCACTTAAGCGACTGCCACCGTAAATTTGCGCAGTTGCGTTGCCGCCGTTCAGCACCACGCTGGTACTGCCGGCCACATTGTTTACCGGATAAACCGGATTGACCGACACCGAACCGCCGTAGACGTACCCGCCCACCGTGCAGTTTGTCAAAACTATTGCGACCGATGTCTTATCATTAACCATCTCCGCCGCCCCGACGCCATACACTGCTCCGGTTACGGTACTGGAACTCAAACTGATTGAGATGTTGCCCTTAATTTGCTGTTCTTTACCGATGCCGCCGCCGAAAATTACATTAAATTCGCTGTTCTCCGCCTTTAATGCAATGTCTTTATATATATTTATGCCGCCTTTGGCGTTTGAGTTTCCGCCATACAAAGCGTTAATTTTGCAGTCGGTAAAACTTAAATCCACACCGCCCAGCATACTGCCGCTGCCATCACTGACCGCTCCGGCTCCGGCCACGGTCTGCAGTGTCAATCCCGTCAGCGAGTTAATTACCTCACTGCTGAAAACTGAACCGGAAAGCATACCGCCGCCCAAAAAGTTTTTTCCGGCAATTATCGCCACCTGCAAGTTACCGGTTTCATCAGAAATCCGAATCATACGGTCGGAATCGGCCAGTTGCGTCCATTCGCCGTGTTTTACCTCATAAACCGTATCGCCGAACGTTACTTTATAAACGTCGCTTTTATATTTACCAATGTCGCCGGACACCACCTGATACGAGGCGCTCACCGCATTAGAGTCCACTAAATAAGCCAAATTGGTTACATTTACCAACTCCGTACTGTCGGCCATAACACTGCCGGAAGGCGTTGTACCAAAGCACATAAACATATCTATCGTGCCGTTTGTCGCCTGAATATTTTCAATGCCCGACACATCCTGATAAATATAAACCTTGTTTGCGCCACCTGCCAACTCCGCCGTGGCCGCCATTTTAGACTTGCTGTGCATTACCAGCCGATCGGAATAACCGCCGGTATTGTCAATGAAAATCGCATAACCTTTTTTGCCGTTCACGGTGGCATTCAGGATACCGTGAACCTCCAGATTTATATATCCGGCGTAAATGGCGTATGCGCCGGAGTCTACGGTAGTGGAGCCGGAACTGCTGTCGCCGCCTTTGGCCGTTACAATAATGCTGTTCACTTCACAAGCAGTAGTAGCACTGCCAAAAGTCCGCTCTTTACAATATATCCCGTAAGCATGCGCCATGGCCGGAGCTCCGGAACTTACCGAGGCGGTGGCGGTTACGGTTATGGTGCCGGTAAATTTACTGTTTAATATGCCCTCGTAAGCAATTACGCCATAAGCGTCGGCGGTGATATCGGTACGGCCTTCAATTCCGGCGGCCGACACACTCATACTGAACCCGACATCCGAATTAAGGATTTTAGTTCCGGCCGAAATCCCCGCCGCAATAGCGCCGGAATAGGCCCAGCCTCCCGTACTGCCCGCCGTGGCCGACACCGAAAAACGCCCACTGCCGGAAAGCGTAACTGCACCCCCGGTATAAATTCCGTAAGCATCGGCAAAACTTTTACCGTATCCGTTATAAGTGGTAACGCCGCCGGTGGCCCGCGCGGTAAAAGTGCAGTTTAAATCACTACCAACAAAGTCTTTATGAGTATAAACCGCCGCCGCATAAGCGGTTGCGTCCGACGCATTGGTATAGCCGTCGGTTCCTTGAATATTACCGCCGCTGGCAATCGCCCGAATTTCACCGGCCTCCGCCGCCCCGTGCATTGTAATATTTCCATTATAACTGTACACGCCGAACGCCCGCCCCTGCGCATACATAATTCCTTCGGCACTGGAGATCCGGCCGCCGTTGCCGGTTACCAAAACTTTACCGCCAAAATCAGTAATTTCGACTCCGGTAGCGCCATAAACTCCATACGCCACCCCATTGGCGCCGCCGGTCAGTTTACCGGTTAAGGTGCCGCCGGTGGCGAGTACGGTTGCCGAACCGGTCAGTCCGGAAATCACCGCTTTGGCCTCCGAATTTTTTGACCCGGCCGACACCGCACTGGCCGTGGAGTTACCGGCGGTGCCGCCGCTGGTACTCTTGGCCGTTACTGAAACATTTCCCTGCCAGCCGGTAATATTTACGCCGCCGAGTCCATAAAAAGCATCTGCCGTGGCATCGCCCCAGACGCCGGCGCCTTGAGCATAAACGTCCACTTTTCCGGACAGAGTTTTATCCACGCTAATGACTCCGGTGGCGTAAATGCCGGTGGCATTGGCGTACCCGGTAGCCACAGTGGAAGCGGCTCCGGATAACGACTTTACCGTAATTGTATTATTTGCCCCAACTCCATTATCAAATTTAATATTTTTCCCGGTTACGCCGCTGGCCGTGGTATATGAGGTGGAATTTTTAGCGATTACCGATAATACGGCATTGCCGCCCATACTCACCACCCCGTCATAATAAGTGCTGGTGCCGGATATTTTGCAAAATGCCACGCCTAAATTGGCCGTTGCTAAATAAGTTTCAATTCGGCCGTCTAAAAACAACTGATAATTACCGTTAAACTGTAAATTGGCTGAATAGGCGGCACTGGGAGCCGCATCAGTTCCGATTTGCAATGCTCCGGACTCAGTAATCTTTACATCTTCGGTTAAATTCGCCTGCTCGGTGGTAACGGTGGAAGAAATTATCAGCATAACAATACCTCGCTTATTAAATTATATACTCTTACAATAATTAAGGTATCTTGTTTTTTGCTAATTTCAATCAAAAAACCTCACATAACCCCAAAAAAACTACACTATTTCTATTGTAACGCAAAAAAACTCCGTTGTTTCCAACGGAGTTCAGAAAATTTAAAACCGAATTATCACATACCGGCGGCAACGTCTTTCGGTGCTGACGTGTACTGCAACCGAACATCACTAAACTCTATCGGTGCATCCATCGCATCTTCCGGATTCGCCGGCGAAACCGTTATTCCCACCTTAATGTAACAAGGTCTGCGACCCATGATTTTAGGAATATTGAAGGACCAATTTACCCGATTACGCTGAAAGTCCGCCGTTACAAAATATTTTACCTGCTCGGCAATCAACTCTTTATCGGCATCATAAAAATAGACCACAAATCCGCCGAGCTTCTTTTCCATAATCTGCGTAGCCACATCCAGTGTATTCGGCATACCGGCCATTTTCCGCACTTCCGCCTCGCTGGGGTTCATGCTGGAGAATAAACGCCCGGAGATTTCATACTGTTCCCCCAGACTCACCGGCAAAAATTCGTTATACATCAATTTTGCCCGGCTTTCCACCGGAGCAATAATTTCCAGCGTATTCCGTTTTACCGGCACCTGTAAAAACTTTATTAAATCGTAGCTGTCCGCTACAGTGGCATTCTTAAAATATTCGTTTTCCTTAGCCGGGTCATTCTTATATTCCAGTTCACCTTTCGGAACTTTAATGCCTTTATAGGCCAAATAATCGCTCATACTGTTAATAAGTTCAGTATTTTCGCCATCCAAAACTTCATTTTCGGACATATTTAAATTTTGGCGATTATTTACCGCCGCATCAATTTTAGCCTCCAACTCCATCAGAATCACATTGGCGTCGGCATCGTTATAATACTTCTTCAACTCCTTGCGCAGTTCATTTTTAGCGGCTTCACGGTCATTAGTGTCTATCAAAGCCACGCCGTAAACGCGTTCTTTCATGGTAATTACCGCCGGAACGTAACCATCTTCCGCCTGCCATTTGTCCGACAATTCCGCCGTAAAGAAACCATCAATCGGCACATATCCGTTTACCGCCACACCGGGTACGGCCTGAACACCGGCCGCCGCACAAACGCCCAGTGCCGCCGCCATCATCATTTTACTAAAATTCATATTGCTGCCCTATTGTTAAAAAATATACTACATTTACAATTCATCAAACATGATTACAAGATAAACTTGTTTTTAGGTTTTTTCAAGTCTAAATCGTTAAAAAAATGAATTATCCCCGGAAAATCTCCGTATTTATCCCTAATTGGTCAATTTTATAACGTAAAATTCGCGGTGTAGTTTTCAAAAACCTGGCCGTGGCAGCAATATTTGCCCGATGCAATTTAAGCCCTTCGGCAATTATCGTCCGCTCATACTGCGCCACTAAATTATCCAGTCCGGCCTCCAGATTCACCTTTCCGGCATGTGGTCCGCCCGGCAAATCCTGTAATGACGGCGGCAAATTATAAGTTCTGATCACGCCGTCATGAGTGGTAAGCACGGCACGCTCCAGCGTGTTTTCCAGCTCCCGCACATTACCGGGCCAATGATATGCCAGCATCATATTCAATGCCGACGCCGATATCCGTTTTACGCTCTTATTATGCTCCTGATTATACTTGCTTAAGAAAAACTCGGCCAACGGCGCAATGTCTGATTTGCGATCCGCTAAATCCGGCAGTTGAATCGGAAACACGTTCAAGCGGTAATACAAGTCTTCCCGGAACAGCGACTCCGCCATCAGTTTTTCCAAATTTCTGCTGGTGGCCGCCAACACCCGCACATCCACTTTATGCTCTTCATTGCTGCCCACCCGCTGATAGGTGCGCTCCTGTAAAAAACGCAATAATTTAACCTGCATCGGCAAACCCAAGTCGCCGATTTCGTCTAAAAAGATAGTGCCGCCGTCCGCGGCCTCCACCCGGCCGATACGTTTGGTCATCGCCCCGGTAAACGCCCCTTTTTCATGCCCGAAAAGTTCACTCTCTATCAAATTTTCCGGCAATGCCGCACAGTTCACCACCACAAAAGGCCGGCTCCGGCGACTGCTCCCGTATTGAATTGCCTTAGCCACCAGCTCTTTACCGGTGCCGGACGCCCCCCGAATCAACACCGTGGCATTACTGCCCGCCACTTGAGCAATCATGGCATAAACCTCTTTCATGGCCTGACAGTTACCTACGATATTGCCCGGCCTTTGAATCTTTTCCAGCTCCTCCAGCAAACGACGATTTTCCCGCAGTAACTTTTCCCGCTCGGCAAATTTAGCCCGGCAGCCGTCAATGGCATCGGCCAGAATATTGGTTACGGTCTCCAGCAGATTCAAATCCCGCTTCAGATTTGTTTCCGCAATTACTTTGCGGTCAATACTCATGGTGCCGACCACGGCATCTTTATGAATTACCGGCGCACACAAAAAGGCAATATCAGACTCGCCGCAACGTGTCTGCGTGCGGTTTAAAAAGTTCGGGTCCTTAGAAATGTCCGGGATAATCTGCGACACTCCGGTCTTAGCCACCATGCCGGTAATCCCCTCGCCCAGAAAATAGTGCCCTCGTTCCCGCTCCTCGGCACTAAGGCCATGACTCGCCACAATCCGCAACTCATCGCCGTGCCGCAAAGTAACGGTACCGCGCAGCAGGCCCATTTCACGGTACAAAATATCCAGTGCCTCCTGCAGAATCGCCACCACCTCCTGCTGATGAATAAGCACCTTGCTGATTTGGTTTAAAACCGTAAGTTCAATCTGCGGAACTGAATTCGGCATATCCGGCTTAATCCAGTTTCAATTTATTGATTACTTCCGCCGCCAGCTCCGCTCGTTTTTCCGCCGACTCGTACTCCAGCTGCCGCCAGTTCCAGCGGAACCCGTCTTCCACGCCGCGCGGCACCACATGCAGATGCACGTGATTCACCACCTGCCCGGCCGCTGAACCATCGGCCAAATGCAGATTAAAAGCGTCGTAGTCAAACGCCCGGCGCAAGGCAACCCCGATTCGACTGCCGACGTGGAACATTCGCCCGGCCACCATTTCCGGCACCGTTGCACAGCTTACGTGATGCTCTTTAGGGATTACCAGAGTATGCCCGAAGTTGATGGGACTGATATCTAAAAAAGCATACACCAAATCGTCTTCATAAATTTTTACGCTCGGTATTGCACCGGCAATTATCTTACAAAAAATACATTTTTCCATTTTTTTCCGCCTTCCGCATGATTAATACACAACATGTCATAAGAACTATAGCCGAAATATTGACTTTTTCCAACGCAAAACCATAAAAACTTACATTTTTGTAGTTTATTGCAAAAAAGGTGAAAAATTTTTGCTTGTCTATTTGTTTTTTTTTGCGAAGTGTTTAAATTATGCAGTGTGTATAAATAATGAATAATATTTTGACGGAATTGAATCCGAGTTTTTTTTGGAGTGTAAAATGAGTAAGCAACTGGTTGAAATGCGCGGTAATAAAATTACCGTTAGCATGTTGGAAAAGCTGGGTATCGAAAGTATATTCGCATATCCCGGCGGATTTTCGCTGGAACTTCATCAGGCATTAACCGGCTCAAACATCCGGGTGATACTGCCCCGGCATGAACAGGGCGGCGCTTTTGCGGCCGACGGTTTTGCCCGCATGAGCGGTAAAGTCGGTGTCTGCATGGCTACCAGCGGCCCCGGCGCCACCAATTTGCTTACCGGCGTGGCCGACTGCTATATGGACTCCATACCGGTAGTGTTTATTACCGGGCAGGTTCCGGCGGATATGATCGGCAAAAACGTATTTCAGGAAACCGACATTATCGGCATGACCAGACCAATTGTAAAACACAGCTATCTGGTGCTGGATGCCGCCGATATTCCACGGGTTCTGCGTGAAGCTTTCTATCTGGCCGCCAGCGGTCGCCCCGGACCGGTTTTAGTGGATATTCCGAAAAACGTTCAGCAGCAAATCACGCTGGTGGATTTTGATGCCGAAATGGATCTGACCAGCTATCAATTACCGGCGGAACCGTTGGCTGAAGACATTGAAACCATCCGCCAAATGATAAAAGTGGCCAAACGCCCGTGTCTGTATGTCGGCGGCGGGATTATTTCCGCCGAATGCAGTAAAGAACTGCTACAGTTTGCGGAGTCATATAACATTCCGGTAACTACCACATTGATGGGCTTGGGGGCATTCCCGGAAGATCATCCGCTCAGCTTGCGCTGGCTGGGGATGCACGGCACCTATGCGGCCAACTATGCGGCTAATGAATGCGATTTGCTGTTGGCGTTCGGCGCCCGTTTTGATGACCGTGTAACCGGTGATCCCAGAAATTTTGCGGTAAACGCCCGTATTGTTCATGTGGATATTGACGATTCGGAAATCAATAAAAACAAGCCGGCCACGTTCTCTATGGTGGGCAATATAAAAACCGTTTTGAGCATGTTGAATGAACAGCCGTTATATCAGGAATATACGGAATGGCATCATCAGATTGCCAAGTGGAAAACTGCGCATCCATTTGCCTATAAAGTAATTCCCGGCAAAGTTCAACCGCAGTTGTTTATTCAGAAATTATATGAACTTACTAACGGCGATGCCGTTATCGTTCCCGGCGTAGGGCAGCACCAGATGTGGGCGGCGCAGTATTATAAGTATAAATATCCACGGCAATTTCTTACCTCCGGCGGCTTAGGCTCCATGGGATTCGGTCTGCCGGCGGCCATGGGCGCAAAACTGGCGGCTCCGGAAAAGCTGGTTATCAATATTGACGGCGACGGTTCTTTCCAGATGAACATTCAGGAACTTGGCACTTTGTTTGTGGAAGGTCTTGACGTAAAGATGGTTATTCTAAACAATCAGCACCTTGGCATGGTGGCGCAGTGGGAAGACCGCTTTTACCACAGCAACCGGGGGAATACCGTTTTGGGCGCCTGTCGCGGCTCCAGCGGGCTGAAACAGCGGAATTGTGCGGAGTGCGACGGTACCAACTGTATCGGCAAAAAGCCGTATCCGGATTTTACCGCAATTGCCAAAGGCTATAACATTCCCGGCCGTGAAGTCTGCCGGGTGGATGAAATCGAAGATGCCATAAAGGAAATGCTGGCAACCCCCGGACCGTTTATTTTAGACGTTCATACCGGTTATGAAGACCACGTTCTGCCCATGATTCCGGCCGGTAAAGATTATCGTTCCATGATTATGGAATAAAAAAGCAATTGGAACACATCCTTTAAACCACAACAAATTTTGTTTTCAGGCACCACTTGAACAAGATGACTTGCCAATAGTTGGCAAGTCATTGCGTGGTGTGTATTTTTAATAATAGAGATATAGGTAAAATGGCAAAAAAAATTCTTGTAATCACCGGCAGTCCCCGCGGTAACGGCAACACTAATGCATTAGTAAACAAGGTAATTGAAGGTGTAGAAAGCGCCGGCGGCAAAGTTGAAGTGGTTGATGCCACTGAACTGGATTGCACAGTTCCCGGCTGTCTGGCCTGCGGCGGCTGTCAACCGGACAATCTGCGTTGCGTTCTGGAAGATGATGTTAGTGATTTGGTGGCAGATTTCCCTAAATACGATATTATTGTATTTGCCACGCCGATCTACTTTTTCAGTTTTCCGGCTCAGCTGAAGATTGTAATTGACCGTATGCAGAGTTTATTACTGCATGAAAGCGGTATGATTTTCTCGCCGTTAAAGCGGGTACAATTTGTGGTAGTCGCCACGGGCGGCGGTACGGAAGATGACAGCGGGTTTGAAATAATAAAAGAGCAGATGGGTTATTTGGAAGAGCTGATTGAAGGTTCGCCCTGTAAATTTCTGTTTCGCGGCGGCTGTGTAAACAAAGATGACACGTCTAAAGATGAGGCGGCGTTAGCCGGAGCGGTGGAATTTGGAGCGGCGTTATTAGCCAAATAAGTTATAAAGTGTATACGTTGTAAACCGTTGTCATACAAATTGACCCGGTGTTTATGACAATACGCACCGTATTTGATTCAGTTAAGTTATCCGGTCGGCAAAGTTAAAACGTTGTCGGCCATTTTGTTTTACATTATTCGAACATCATCCATTTAATAAATCGTTGACAATACAAAACCGACTATATGGTTAATTATCAAAATTTTAAACTGCCTAAAACACATAAGCCATACAGTGTTTTTAGCGACGAACTATGTTCTATACATGGTGACTCCGGCATTATCGACTAAATATATTAATTTTTTTTGCTTTTTTCATATAATTTCATTTGACAACGTAAATAAACATGCTAATTTTAAATTAGGGTTATAAAAAGTATGTAGAGATTTTATTAAGACAGCATGAAAAATTCAGGAAATTTAGCTAGTGGTCAGTATAAACTTTAACAGATTTAATTGTTTGGCGTTTTTTATTTATAATAAAATCGCTCTAAACAATATTGACTTAATGCTTAATCGGTTTCATCGTTTTTCATGCCTCAATTCAATTACTTTTGAAAATTTTGCATTGAAGGCTATAAGCAAGCAAGCAAGCAAGCAAGCAAGCATTAACCATGCCAAGTATGTAAATTTAGTACAATATTCTTTAATAAAAGCGATTTTATTTCAAATAATTCCAATTACCTTTGATAGATATTTTATACTTTTAAAAAATTATTTTTTACGATTTATTAATCTGTCAAGCACCACCTCGCCAATTTTTATTTTTTCTGATAGCAGCAACCTTAGTCGCAGTATGCTTTTTTCTATTATGCCGCAGGAGTTATCGGATTTTTTAATGCCGATTAAAAATAATCGTTATTCCATAAATAAGCAATTTTAACAAGGAAAAAAATCATGAAAAAAAAATGCCCGTTTTGCGCTGAAGAAATCAGTATCTCTGTAACAAAATGTCCGTTTTGCGCCGAAGACCTTTCTGCAGAAACGGCGAACCAATCGGTCCCCCCACAGCAGAAATGCCAGCCGGATAATGCCACGTCCAACGTATCCACACCGTCTATACAAGTTAATATCGGAGCGCAACAATTACA
>CAZEHZ010000067.1:0-12011 GCA_964512385.1 uncultured Victivallaceae bacterium
GTCCAGCCATTTTGACTGCAGTTCATCGCCCTCTTCAATGCCGAAACGGTCAAAAATTTTAATAATTCGATCCGAGCCGAACAACCGCATCAAATTATCTTCCAGCGACACATAAAACTTACTGGCTCCCGGATCGCCCTGCCGGGAACAACGCCCCCGCAACTGCCGGTCAATACGCCGGGAATCATGCCGGGAACTGCCGATTACAAACAAACCGCCCAACTCCACTACGCCAGGCCCCAACTTAATGTCAGTACCTCGCCCGGCCATATTGGTGGCTACGGTTACGGCGCCTTTTTGCCCGGCCAAAGCCACAATTTCCGCTTCACTTTTATTATTTTTAGCATTCAACACGTTATGCGGAATGTTTTTACGCTTCAACATGCGGCTTAAAATTTCGGAATCTTCCACCGAAATCGTACCCAGCAAAATCGGTTGGCCTTTGGCATGGCGCTCTGCTACGGCGTCCACAATGGCGTTAAATTTTTCCCGCTTAGTTTTGAAAATCGAGTTGCGTTCATCCAACCGGGTGCATGGCCGATTGGTGGGAATTACAATAACATCCAACTTATAAATCTGGTGGAACTCATTGGCTTCCGTTTCCGCCGTACCGGTCATCCCCGCCAATTTCTTGTATAAGCGGAAATAATTCTGAATGGTAATGGTGGCCATGGTTTGAGTTTCCGGTTCAATCTGCACCTTTTCCTTGGCTTCCAAAGCCTGATGCAGACCGTCGTTAAACCGGCGCCCCGGCATTAACCGCCCGGTATGTTCATCCACAATCAACACCTTGCCGCCCTGTACCACATAATGTACGTCCTTTTCAAACAGACAATACGCTTTCAGTAACTGCGACAAACTGTGCAAACGTTCACTTTTTGCACTATATTCCGCCTCAAACGCCATGCGCTTGGCACTGCGGGCGGCTTCATCCAGCGTTTCATCGGTATCAATATCATGTATTCCCATCAGCAAGTCCGGCATCACAAAGATTTCCGGGTCATCCGGCGACACCGCCAACCGGCCTTTAGCCGTCAAATCCGCCGCCTGAGTCTTTTCATCAATGGCAAAATACAGCACGCTCTGAACCTCCTGCAGTAATCCCTGATTCATGGAACTGCTGCGTACTTTGGACTCATAACGCTCAACTTCTTTCAACAAATTACCATCTTCCAGCATACGCATCAACACTTTATGTGTCGGCATGCCAAAACGCACCTGAAGCAGTTTTTCCACCGCTTTTTCATGTTCTTCAGGCTTATGTCCCGGCTTATCCAGTATCTCTTTAGCTTCACGAGCCAAACGGGAGCAGACCTCATTCTGCAATTTAAACACTTGATCCACCGCACCGACCAAGCCGCTGAACTGCTCATTGCCGCCGTTCGGCACCGGGCCGGAAATAATCAGCGGTGTACGGGCTTCGTCAATCAGAATACTGTCAATTTCGTCAACAATCGCATAATAGTGGTCACGCTGAACCAGTTGACGCTTGTCCGCCGCCATCCCCATATCCCGTAAATAGTCAAACCCGAATTCACTGTTCGTACCATAGGTGATATCGGCGGCATACTGCATACGGCGTTCGTCCGCCGGCATCATGGAACGCAGACACCCCACGGTTAAACCTAAATATTTATATACCGCACCCATCCATTCAGAGTCGCGTTGCGCCAAATAATCATTCACCGTTACCAGCTGGCAGTTTTTTCCGGTTAAGGCGTTCAAGTATAACGGCATTGTGGCCACTAAAGTCTTACCTTCACCGGTGGCCATTTCCGCAATATTGCCCCATTCCAAGGCGATACCGCCCATAATTTGCACATCAAACGGCACCATATCCCATTTTAAGGTTTGCCCGCAAACCTCAACTTCAGTGCCGACCATACGGCGACAGGCATTTTTTACGGTAGCGAAAGCCTCGCACATAATATCGCCGGTAGTTTCGCCGTTGGCCAAACGTGCCCGGAACTCTTCCGTTTTATGTTTCAGCTCGTCATCCGACAATTTCTGATATTCGGCTTCCAACGCATTTATTTTACGCACCAGCGGCATCATCCGTCGCAAGTCCCGTTCTGACTTGGTGCCGAAAACTTTTTTTAGAATATATGTTATCATACCTGTTGTCTCCTGTTCAATAGTTGCGTTGAATATATTACGCCACTAAATTTTTCTGCCTGTTACGCCTTGTAAATATTGAATATTCGCCTACAAACGCCGCCTGCTTTTGCTACAGGCCGCCGCTCCCTTTGGCGCAAGCGGATATTCAAAATTCACCAGACATCCGTTTAACTTTCACCCTGCTTCCACCTGCCAACCAGCCTTAAAACCTCTGCAATTACCTGATTTCTAAAAATTAGAAAAGCCCGCCAAAGGGGGCGGGCAATCCGGGTAACGCCTTATTTAGAGCCGGGTCGATCAATAGCTTCGCCGGCTTTACACATCGGGCATTCCGCCGGTTCATAAGTCGGCAGCTGTAACTTTAACAAGCTCTGATGCGGAACGTCAAACGTCGCCTTGCCGCCGGAACGATCCACCAGCACCGCCACGCCGACTACTTCGCCGCCGTGAGCCCGTACCAAATCAATCGTCTGCCGTACCCGGCCGCCTTCGGTAATTACATCTTCCGCCACCAAAACTTTTTCACCCGGCTTAAGCGCAAAACCGCGTTTCAGCACCAGTTGACCGTCTTCTTTGTCGGCAAAAATCGCCCGCACGCCTAACGCCCGGCCGACTTCCTGCCCCACAATCAAGCCGCCGACGGCCGGAGAGATTACGGTTTCCACCTCTACACCGGCAAATTTATCGGCTAAAACCCGGCAAAGCGTCTCTGCTTTATCCGGATACTGCAATAACAGTGCGGCCTGAAAAAAACGATTGCTGTGTTTACCGCTGCGCAACTGAAAATGACCGGTAAGCAACGCTTTGGAATCTTCAAAAATTTTTATGATTTCTTGTTCTGTCATTATATTTCCTCAACAT
Source organism: uncultured Victivallaceae bacterium (assembly GCA_964512385.1). Lineage (GTDB taxonomy): Bacteria > Verrucomicrobiota > Lentisphaeria > Victivallales > Victivallaceae > CALXXL01. Next base: position 2,980 of record CAZEHZ010000067.1, read on the forward strand.
ATTTCTACCGGAAAGTATCCGGTGATGATGGTTCTATCCATAAGTGAAAGTCCACGGTACGGTTACCGAACTGCATAGTAATAATGGTGTTTAAGCGAGTCAGCAATAACGCATACGGAATACGAATCTCTCCGGCGGCGGTGGCTACTGCCACGTTACAATCGCCCAGAATATCTTCTGCCCCGCGAATTGCCTGCACTAAATTGAGCATCCGCTCCAATTTACCCCGCAACGCTTCATCCAGCTCATACGATGCATGACATTCCGGGCAAACGATCTGAAAATCGCGCGCCGCAACATCTGACAAATTAAACTTTATCACCGCTTTGCAATCTTCATTGAAACAATGAAAATCCATCTGAGCCTTAGCTCCGGCGGAGAAACTCTTTTCCGGCATCAATATACTCCTGTTAAAAGGCCAAATTATTCGCCATCGCTCTGACGGCTTACCACCTTTAAGATTTCACTGCTGTTGCCGTGATTGGCGACGATTTCTTCAATTACTTCCGGATTGCGCAGCTTGCGGGATACGGAACCGAGCAACTGCAAATACTCTTCCGGGCGTTCATCCGCCGCCATAATATAAACAATCACCCGTACCGGCTGGTCGTCCTGGCTCTGATAATCGGCAATCGGCTCATTACAAACGCCGATAATGATAATGGGATTCGGAATATTATTTACACGAATATGCGGCAAGCCCAAACCGTTACCCACCCCGGTGGTCATCATCTGCTCACGCTTCCAGGTAAGACGGAAGATCAGGTCTCTGTCCAATTGAGAAAGTTCTGCGGCTTTTGAAATTATTTCATTCAAAACTTCCAGCTTGTTTTTGCCTTTAAGCACCACGATAGAATTCGTGTCGATGTACTTAGTAAAAGAAACCTTCATTACAGCCTCCAAGTAAATGCGGGCAACTGCCCAGTTTTATATAAAAAAATATCTTTCTAAAAACCATTCAAAATAATTTAATCACTCAAACGTATTTTTCAACTTTTTTTCGCAAAAAAATCACGCTTTATTCGTTATTTTACCTTTTTACCCCGGTTTAGGCATCTCTAATACTTGACTTGAACGGTTCAATATGGTATATTTATGACTATTATTTTTAAATCAACTTGAAAGAATTACATTATGAAGATATGTAAAATTCATGCCGGACACATGCGGCTGCCCCTGCGCACCCCGTTTGTTACCGCCTTGCGCCGCGTAGAGGAGATTGATGATATTGTACTGATTATTGAATGCGACAACGGCCGATCCGGTTACGGCGAAGCCCCGCCGACCGCCGTAATTACCGGCGATACTCATGGTTCCATCATGTCCGCCATTAAGATTATCGCCCCCCAATTAATCGGCATGGATATCCAAGGCGAGTTTAACGCCATGCTGAATTTGATTCACTCCTCCCTGCTCCGTAACACCAGCAGTAAAGCGGCGTTTGAAATCGCCTTGTATGACCTTTGGGCGCAAAGTTTGGATTTACCTTTACATAAAGCACTGGGGGGCGGCGTGGACTCGTTAAAGACCGACCTTACCATCAGCGTAAATCCGGTAAGCCAAATGGTGGAAGACGCTCTGGCGGCAGTTAAACGCGGGTTTGACCATCTAAAAATCAAGGTGGGTAAAAACTCGCAGGAGGATGTTCGCCGGCTGACCGCAATTCAGGAGGCCGTGGGCCGCAATATAAAACTGTCGATAGACGCCAATCAGGGCTGGACGGCGAAAGAGGCGATAAAAGCCATGACGGTTCTGGAGGCCAGCGGCTTGGAGTTTGACTATCTGGAACAGCCGGTGAAGGCGGACGATATTGAAGGACTAAAATTGGTCACCAACTCCATCTCCACCCCGGTTTTGGCCGACGAAGCGGTGTTTTCCAGTCGGGACGCGATAAAAGTTCTGGAACTGCACGCCGCGGATTTAATCAATATTAAACTGATGAAGTCGGCCGGTATTTCCGATGCATTGCGCATTGCGGACTTAACCAAAATGTATAATTCCGAATGCATGATCGGCGCAATGCTGGAAGGCCCCATAAGCGTGGCCGCCGCCGCCTGCTTTGCCGCCGCCAGACCTAATGTCGTTACCCGCTTTGACTTAGACGGCCCCATGCTGGCCGCCGTAAACCCGGTTCATGGCGGAGTATTGTTTAACGAAGCCGACATCACACTGCCCACCCTCCCCGGCCTGGGCATTACCGGCATCGACGGTTTAGATATGACCTTGGAGATTAAATAAATGATATCGGCAATACAATTTGCCAAAAGCGCCGGCGGCAAAATTCTGCGCAAACTTTATCAACGCAAGCATCATTATTTAGTGTTTGCCGTTCCGCATGCCGGCAATCCTCCGGCCGGGTCAATTCTGCCGCCGGATCTGCGGTTTACGCCGTTGACGCTGGAGCTGGTGAAAAATGCGTTTAAACGTCAGGCGTTACCTGCGCATAAATTCAATGCCTATGCATATTGCCTGCAGCGTAAAATTCCGGCGTTGGCGATTGTTAATTTTAACGACGAATTGCAGGGCTGTTCGTTTATCAATTTCAGCACAACTATAAAAACCTCCGGCGGCATCAGCGCACATCCGGATACTCAGCATGGCTTTATTCATGATACTTATGTTCTGCCCGCCGCCAGAGGCCACAAACTCGGCTTGGCGTTAAACCTTAGAATGTGTGAGCTTTATGCCGACAAAAAACTTTTCTGCACGGTGATTATGGATAATATTCCGGCCATGCGGAACTGGAAAAATTGCGGTTGTAAACTGCTGGTTACTTTAGATTCGGTAAAATTGCCCGGTTACGGCTGGCGCACCAGACTTACTCGGCTGGACAAGAGTGCCGCTGAATATATCGCGTTGCTGAGTTTTTCAAAGTAAGCAGTAGAATTTGCGGTTTGCAGAACGTGCGGATTGGCACATTGCCGACTCCTAAACCACGGGTGGTCAGAATATCCTTGTCGCCGACATTCATAATGCCATCCAACTCCGCCTGAGTTTTGGTGGAGAGCAACGCAAGTAAGGCCACGCCGCCGGGCAAACGAATTTGACCGCCGTGATAGTGGCCGGCGACTTGCAAATCAAATTGGGCGGCATCGTCTTTCAGATAAAAATAAATATCCGGCCAATGCGTTAGTAATATTTTGTAATTATCGGTGGCAAACGCAGACTCCATTAAACTGGTGTCGTAGTTATCCCGCCGCACCTCGGCAATCCGGTCGGAGCCGAAAACGGTAATCTGCGCACCGTTGCGTTCTAAGTTTATACTTTGTTCATCCAAATAAATCAGCGAACTATTCTGCATTTGAGTCCGCATTTCGGCCTCGTGCGGGCCCCATGCGTCGTGATTGCCCAGCACCGCCACCACTGGGGCAATGCGGTTAAAATCCTCTAAAACATCAATCATATACTTTATGTCCGGCACAAACTTATAAATCAAGTCGCCGGCACAAAAAATAACATCGGGTTTCGCCGCACGCAGTTGTTCGGCAATCTTAACTTCAAGCTCAAACGGTGTGCCGTGCAGGTCGCTTAAAACGGCAATGCGATAATCGTTAAACTCAACCGGAATGCGGGGCGAGCCAATCGTCCACTCCTCCGTTACCACGGTGGTAAGTTCATAATGCCACCACACCAGCAAACCAATACCGCCAAGCAACAGCACAAGACTTAACGCAATTTTACCACGCCAAGTCTTGGGCCAATGCTTTTTTAGTCGCTTAAACGCCATTTTTTACGGTTCAGTTCGCCAGTTTTACCGCTACTGCGCCTTCAATACCGTTCAAATCCACGGCTACACCGTTGGCGGCGGTTAAAGTGGCGTCAAACACCAATTCCACGGCTAAAACTTCATTCATCACATAGTCTTTAAACGCCGCAACAGCGTCTTGAACTTCGGACTGGAAGTTATAAGCCACCTGAATCCGATCCGCTACATTAAAATCACGCTCTTTGCGGATATTCTGTAACTTGCTGACCAATTCACGGGCTAACCCTTCCTGCACCAATTCCGTACTTAATACGGTTTCCAATGCTACGGTTACGCCGCCTTCGGTGGCCACGGTTACACCGGGTTTTTCGGTACGCTGCACCACCAGGTCTTCAGCCGTAACTTCTACCGGATAAACGTTATCCATGCGCAGAGTATAATTGTTGCCTTGTAAAATATTACGGATTTCCGCCCCGGACAAATTAGCCAGAACTTCGGCGGCGGCCTTCATATCCTTGCCTAATTTTTTACCTAAAGTCTTAAAATTAGCTTTGCAGGAGTGTTCCACCAACCGGGCTTCATCAGCACCGACTTCCACCTTTTTCACGTTTAATTCTTCGGCAATAATATCGGCCGACTCGCTTAATAACTCACGGGTTTCCGCATTGGCGGCCACCAGAATTGCCCGTGCCAGCGGCTGACGGACTTTTAAGTTATTCTGCGTCCGCAGGAAACGGCCTAAAGAAACCGCCTGCATCGCCAAACGCATCTGTTCTTCCAGACGAGCACAGCGATATTGGTTTTCCACCGCCGGAAAATCGCACAAATGAACAGATTCCGGCATTTCCGCCGTACGCAGATTGCGATAAATCGCCTCTGTAGTAAACGGAATAAACGGAGCGGCCACCTTGCTGAAGGTCAACAACACATGATGCAATGTCTGATAGGCTTCCAGCTTATCGCCGTCATTCTGGCTCTTCCAGAAACGACGCCGACTGCGACGAATATACCAATTAGTCAAATCGTCAATAAACTTACTGAAACGGTTGGCCGCTTTCTGTAGATTGTAATTATCCAGTTCGGTGCCGATCTCTTCAGTCATCTGCGCTAATGAACTTAAAATCCACTGGTCCAAAGGATTAGACGGATTTTCCGGTGCCGGTGCTCCGGCTTTCGGTTCAAAATTGTCTACATTGGCGTAGGTTACAAAAAAGCTGTATGCATTCCATAATGGAATCATTACGCCGCGAATCACCTCTTTTACGCCGTTTTCGGAAAACTTCAAATCCTCGGCCCGCACTACCTGACTGCCCAGCATGAACAGCCGCAGTGAATCAGCGCCGTATGTATTCACCACATCCATCGGGTCCGGGTAGTTCTTCAGGCGTTTGGACATTTTTTGGCCGTTTTCCGCCAGAATCAAACCATTCACCACCACGTTCTTGAACGGCGGCCGATCAAACAACGCCGCCGCTAACACCACCAATGTATAGAACCAGCCACGGGTCTGGTCCAAACCTTCGGCAATAAAGTCGGCCGGAAAGACCGATTCAAAATGCTCTTTATTTTCAAACGGATAGTGATTCTGCGCATACGGCATGGAGCCGGATTCAAACCAGCAGTCCAACACCTCCGGAATACGCTTTAACGGCGATTTTCCGGTTGGCGACGGAATCGTCATCTCATCCACAAAATGCTTGTGCAAGTCGGTTACCTTTTGGCCGGTAAGCTGTTCCAGTTCGGCAATCGAACCGACGCAAATTACTTCGCCTTCGTCATTACGCCAAATCGGTAACGGCGTGCCCCAGTAACGGTTACGGCTGATCGCCCAGTCTCTGGCGTTGGCAATCCATTTACCAAACCGGCCATCTTTCAGGTGCGCCGGCATCCAGCTGATGTCCTGATTGGCGTTAATCATCTTATCCTTAATCGCCTCCACCTTAACAAACCAGGTGGAAACCGCCCGATAAATCAACGCCCGGTCATCCCGCCAGCAGTGCGGATAACTGTGTTTAATGCTGGAACGCAGAATCAGTTTGCCTTCCGCCTTTAAACGGGCAATAACTTCATTATCAACGTCTTTTACAAAACGCCCCTGATAATCCGCTACTTCGGCGGTAAAACAGCACAAATCGTCAATCGGGCAAACTTCCGGCAAGCCGTATTTTTTACATACCGCATTGTCATCTTCGCCAAATCCGGGTGCAATATGCACGATACCGGCGCCGTCTTCCGTGCTGACATAATCGGCCAGCAACACCTGAAACGCTTTTTGGTCGGCTAAATCGGCAAAATAATTAAACAACGGTTCATATTGCATGTGTTCCAGTTCGGAACCCTTAAAGGTGGCCACGATTTCCGGCTTTTCCTTATAATAGGCCGACACTCTGGCGGCGGCCATGATATAAAAATCTTCACCATCTTTAATCTTTACATAGTCAATATCCGGGCCTACCGCCAACGCCAAATTGCTCGGCAATGTCCACGGTGTAGTTGTCCACGCCACAAAGTAGGTGTTTTCGGCATTTTTTACCTTAAAACGAATGGTAATCGCCGGATCGGTAACATCTTTATACCCTTGATTCGCTTCAAAGTTGGACAACGGCGTGGAGCAACGGGGGCAGTACGGCAAAATGCGATAGCCTTCATAAATCAACCCTTTATCCCACAACTGCTTAAATACCCACCAAATCGACTCCATATAATTGCAGTCCATCGTGCGGTAGCCGCCGCGGAAGTCCACAAAACGCCCCATACGCCCCACAATCTTTTCCCATTCTGCGGTATAACGCAGTACAATGGAGCGGCATGATTCGTTAAAGTTGGCAATCCCGAATTTTTCAATATCTTTTTTATTCTTTAAATTCAGGCTTTTTTCCATCTCATTTTCCACCGGCAGACCATGACAGTCCCAGCCGAAAGTACGGGGAACGTATTTGCCCCGCATCGTCTGATACCGTGGAATAACGTCCTTAATCGTACCAGCCAGCAAATGGCCGTAGTGCGGCATGCCGGTGGCGAACGGCGGACCGTCATAAAATACATATTCCTGATTTCCTTTACGCTGTTCCAGCGATTTATGGAAAATATTTTCATCCTGCCAGAATTTCAGGACCGATTCTTCCATTTCCGGAAAATTTACCTGATTAGAAACTGCTTTAAACATGTTCATCTCTCTTTGTATTATCTGTAAATGTCTTAATATTGTCATATTTTAAACGTATAGACCGTGCAGTTCCATCAATTTCAAACACAAAAACTGCCCGATCCGGGTATAATTTTCTAATTTCATTGCAGGCAAACCGGTCGCCGTTCACCGTCATTAAAGCAAAATCGCCGAATCTGGCGCCGTTAGACTCCGCCGGCAAAGCTGCAAAAAACTCAAAGCCGTATTCCTGCGGCGGCGGTGGCTCCGGTTCCGCCACTTGCACTGTAAGCTGTTTACTGTCCTTCACTTCCGGCACCGGCTTAGCCGCCGCTTTAAGATCGGACCTTTTTAATACCGCACTATACCACGCCGGGAAAAAGTAGGGTACCAACATCCCCGCAATAAATGCCGCAAAATCAGATTTGCCGTACTTTTCCGCCACATCCGCCGCCCAGCAACCGCTGGCCAGCAGTGCCAGCATAAAAAGTCCGCCCAGAATGATTGCATGAAGCGACATTGCCCAAAAAGTAAAAATCATCCACCAAAACAATGGCGAAAAAAACCACAGCGCCTCTGTTGTTCCCATTACTAATATCCTCCTGTTATCATCAAGAAATAATTAGATCACTTATTAAAATAGCACAAAACTCCGTCTTTTTCAACTTTTTGGCCGTTTTCCGCCGCTTTTGCCCGCTCCAACGCCTGTCTTAACACCATTTTATCCACTACCCGCTGATAAACCAGCGACCAGACGATGCCCACCAGCAGCCAAATCAACGCCAGCGCCACAATCCATAATGTCAGCGGATCAGTTTTTTTACTTACCCAATCCAACGCCGCCCGTAATGCGAACAGTCCGGCCACCAGATAACAAACTATGCTCAGCACCCAGCTTGGCGTCGTCCATCTTCCGGTGGGTTCCAATAATGCCTCCGCACTGCGCAAGCGTGCCTGATACTCTTTTTCGGTCAACATCACTCTTTAAACTCCTGTCTTAATTCGTTGAAAGTGTCATTTTCGATCGCTTCCCGAATACGACGTGCTAAATTTAAGAAAAAATGCACGTTATGCAGAGTAAGCAATCGAACCCCTAAAATCTCACCTACATTGAACAAATGCCGGATATAAGCCCGGGTAAAGTTCTTACAGCAATAACAATCGCACTCCGGGTCCACCGGAGTAAAATCTTTACTGTAACGCCCCGCCTTAATCGGCAAAGTACCGCCATTACGCAAAAAAGCACTGCCGTGCCGCCCTAAACGAGTCGGCATTACACAGTCAAACATATCCACACCGCGCGCCACCGATTCCACAATCTGCCGCGGCGTTCCCACGCCCATCAAGTAGCGCGGCTTATCCTGCGGCAGACCCGGCACCGCCCAATCCACCGCATTCAGCATTTCCGGCTCCGACTCGCCTACCGATACCCCGCCGATGGCGTAACCGTCAAACCCGATATCCACTACGCCCTTGGCCGCCTTAGCCCGCAAATCCGGGAATACCGAACCCTGCACAATCCCAAACCGCAGCTGACCGTCATTCAACGGCTGTTCCCGGCTCATGCGTTCCCAGCGCAATGTGATATCCAGCGATTTTTCCGCCTGCTCATAAGTGGCCGGATATGGCGTGCATTCGTCAAACGCCATTACAATATCGGAATTAAAATTCCGCTGAATCGCCATCGACTCCACCGGACCCAGAAAAATTCTGCTGCCGTCTATGTGCGATGAAAATCTTACGCCGTCTTTCTCTATTTTCCGCAGTTTGGCCAGACTGAATACCTGAAACCCGCCGGAGTCGGTAAGAATCGGCCGTTTCCAATTCATAAATTTATGCAGTCCGCCGGCCAAAGCCATAATCTCCATGCCCGGTTTCAGGAACAGATGATAGGTGTTGCCTAAAATTATTTTGGCATCCAAATCCTGTTCCAGCTCTCTGGGACTTAAGGCCTTAACTGTGGCACGAGTGCCGACCGGCATAAAAATCGGCGTGGGCACATCGCCATGCGCCGTATGCAGAATACCACGCCGTGCCGCCGTATGACTACATTGCTTCAATACTTCAAAACACATTAAAAACTGCTCCAAAACCGGCCCAAAGCCGGAGATTACGGTTAATAAAAATTTCCACTCCTCATTAAAGTACATTATAAAACGCAAAATTACAACCACAAAAGCA
>CAZEHZ010000068.1:0-11957 GCA_964512385.1 uncultured Victivallaceae bacterium
TTTTATAACAGGGTTGGTAATGAGATTTTTTTATTCAGAATGCCCGGCCGAACCGGGCGGAGAATTTGAATTAGAGCGGGATGAAGCTGCGCATTTGTTTGTTACCTTGCGGGCCAAAGTCGGCGAGACCGTCGGCGTATTGGACGGGCGGGGCAACTGGGGCGTGTGCGAAGTTATGCCCGGAAAACGCTTGAAGGTGCTGGAACGCCATCAGGCGGCGGAACCCTTGCGTAAAGTTCATCTGTTTTGCGCCGCTCCACGCCGGAAGGAGTTTGACCAACTGCTGAAACAGGCGGTGGAGGTGGGCGTGTGGAGTGTGCATTTACTGCAGTGTCAGCGGTCGGTGGCGTTGCCGGACGGCGGGGCGGCGGAGCGTTGGCAGGCTATGGCGCTGGAGGCCTGCAAACAGTCGCATAACTTTTTTGCTCCGCAGATTTACAATATTACGCCGTTAAAGCAGGCGGTGGAGCTGGTTATACAGCAACAGTGGCAGGGATTTTTCGGGGCGGTAAGAGGCACATTGCCGGTTAATCGGCCGGAAAACGGCGAATATGCGTTGTTCATCGGGCCGGAGGGCGGATTTACGGACGACGAAGAGGCGTTTATGACTCTGAACGGGATTCGGCCGTGGCGGTTCGGTTCTTGCGTTATGCGGCTGGAAACAGCGGCGGTTTGCGGGGCGGCCATGCTGAATGCAGAATGGGAGATGGGATGATATGAAGGTGTATTTGAGCTTAGTCGGCGGCGTGCTGGCGGCATTGCTGGTTACAATCGGGGTAATCTGGGGCGGCGTGAGTTGCCGGGCGGAGAAAGAACGGCCGTCGTATAACCGGTTGCAGTTGGCTCTGCAGGATGCCGACCCGCAAGTGGGGCTGGCCGAACTGAATCACTATTTGACGGCGAATCCGGAGTCTATACCCGTGCAGATGCAGTTGGCGGCGTTATATGATGAGAGACTGGGGCAACCGTTGTCGGCGGTTTATTTATACCGCAAGATTTTACTGGAAAACCCGGATTATCAAGGGCGTAAAGAGGTGGAAAAGTGGTTGGCCGCCGCCCGGAAACGCAGTTTGGAACAGTTGATTGTCGAATATCCGGAATTGGCCGCCAATGCTGCATTGCAGGAAAATACCGTTCTACGTAATGAGTTGCGGTCCGCTAAGTTACAGCTGGCGGAACTGCAGGGTAAAATTAAAATTGTGAATAAGGCAACTGCCGACTCCGGCGAGTCTGAGTTAGACGATACCGTAAGCGTAACCGCAACGGCAACGGTAAAGCCGGAAGCGGAACAGAAAACATTGGAAATTGTGTCCGGCGTGGCTCCGATTACCGATGTTAAGCCGGAAGAGCTGGCGAAGCGAGTGGTGGTGCCGCCGCCGCCGGCCGCCGTGGAATATGTGCCGCCGGTAGCGGAATATGTGGTGCAGAAAGGCGATAATTTGGCGAAAATTGCACAGAAATATTACGGGGAAAGCGGTAACTATTTGGCAATTTATGAGTTTAATAAAGATGTTATGCGGTCGCCGGACGCCCTGCAGGTCGGGCAGAAATTAAAGATGCCGCCGGCGGATAAAGTGTTGGCCTCCGGCGTGAAAACGGTAACTGCTCCGGCGGAAAACCGGAAAAAACTGCCGCCGATAAAGCCCTTGACCGAGGCACAGATAAGAATGTTGCGCGGGGATAAAAATTCGACCGCCAAACCTGCCGGCTCCGAAAGCGGCAAGCCGGCGGCAACTAAGGAAAAAACTGTGCGGAACACCAATGCCGGTGTTACTCCGTATTTGTATGATTGATAAACGGGAAGGATGAAAAATGTGGAAAAAACTGCTGATTCTGCTGACGGGAGCAACGCTGTGGAGCGGATGTTCGTGGGTGAATGATTATCATGCCACCAAATATTATGATTTACAGTCGCCGGAAAGTTATCCGGCGTTAAAAGCCAATGTGCAGGTGGGGACGTTTTTAAATAATACCGCCGTCAGACAAAAGTTACTGTTTAGAGATGAAAATGGCGAAATCGTTCAGGATGAGTATAATAAGTATATTCAACCCCCGGATTCCTTACTGGTTCGCTATCTGCTTACCGCTTTCGGCAATCAACCGCTGGCGGGCGATAAGGCGGTGAATTTTAATGTGTATGGCCGTATTTTTATGTTTGAGTTTGACTCGGCGGCATTAGAAGCCCGTTTGGGCGTGGAGTATACTATTGAACTGATTAAACCGGGAGAACTGCCGCAGGTGTATGCCACGCACTCCGCCGTATACCGGGCGACCAGCATGTCGGCGGAACCGGCGGTGGTGGTGCGGGCAATGAGCCGCTGTGCGGCGCAGTTATCGGATCAGATTTACAGCGATATTGAGCAGAATAAAAATTGAATTTGAATTTGGAATTATTGAATAATTATGTTATATTTGTTGGCGGAGCTTACCGCGTTAAAAGGCGACTTTTTTAAACTTTTTCAGGTTTTTGACTATATCACATTCCGTACCGGCGGGGCGGCGTTGACGGCGTTTTTGCTTACGGTGCTGTTAGGGCCGTATACTATAAAACTGCTGAAGTCGTTCCGGGCTACGGCGGCATGCCGGTATGAGGGCATTATGCCGGAGGAATTTATCAATCATGAAAAAGATAAAACCCCCAGTATGGGCGGCATTTTGATTATCGGCGCCGTGGCGGTAAGTACGGTTTTGTGGGCGAAAATGACGAACCCGGTGGCGGTGGCTCTACTGGCCTCCACCTTGTCTTTCAGCGCATTGGGGTTTGTGGACGATTATGCCAAAGTGGCGCATCAGAAGCGGGACGGAATTACGCCAAAAATGAAAATGCTGTGGCAGACGATGACGGTGTTGATTGCACTGATTTTTCTGCGTGCCATGCCCGGCGATGCGTCGGTGCCGGTGGATGCGTTTTATGTGCCGTTTCTGAAAACACCGCTGTGGGTGTCGCCATGGACGATTCTGATTGATATGGTGGTGGTGATCGGGGCGTCCAATGCCGTGAATTTGACGGACGGTAAGGACGGGTTGGCCACCGGATGTACCATTTTTTCGGTGGGGGCGTATGCGATTATTGCTTATTTGTGCGGGCATGTGGTGTTTGCCAACTATCTGTTTATTCCGCACATACCGTCGGCGGGCGAGGCTTTGGTGTTTTGCGGCGCCATTATCGGGGCCTGCGGCGGGTTTTTATGGTATAACTGTTATCCGGCCGGAATGTTCATGGGGGATACCGGCAGTTTAGCGTTAGGCGGAGCGTTGGGAATGTTGGCGGTAATTGTGCGGCAGGAGATTCTGCTGGCGATTATCGGGGGGGTGTTTGTGATGGAGGCGGGGTCGGTAATGTTACAAGTACCGTATTTTAAATTAACCCACGGAAAACGGATTTTTCTGTGTACACCGATACATCACCATTTTGAGCGGAAAGGGTGGAACGAAACGCAATTGGTGGTCAGATTCTGGATCTTATCCGGGATTTTTGCGCTTATAGGGTTGGCAACACTAAAATTGAGGTAAAAAATGAAGTTCAATAAATTGCTGATTGTAAAGATTTTGGCTGCGGTGCTGGTGGCATTGGCATTGTTGGCGGTGTTGGTGCCGGGGGTGGATGAGCCGGAAGCGGCCAACGCAAATACAGCTAACGCCGAGTTGATTCCGGCGGAAACCGTGCTGAAAGTCGGCGAGAACTGTGAATTTAAAGTGGCGGAAAATCAAACTACCGGCTACTGCTGGCAGTTGTTAAGTAAGCCGGACAGTTGTAAGGTGGAAATTAAACACGAACCCAGTACATCGGATTTGGCGGGTGCACCGGGCGAAGCAATTGTGGTAATTACGGGCGTTGAACCCGGCAAAGGCATCGTCAGCATCGGCTATCTGCGGCCGTGGGAAGATGGCGTGGCACCCATCGAAGTAAAAAATTGGGGCATCGCCGTAATGGAATAAAACCGAAAAGACCGTATGAAAAAAGCATACGGTTTTTTCTTATATAGTCATGACAAGCGGTGCTTATGAACGAAACGCAGTTTTGCCTGAAACCAAAATTACCTTTTCCATTAGCGACTACATAAAATACAGATGAAAAATTAGAAGAATTTTAAATTTTTTTGCTTTTCTTTTAAGGCCGCATATAAACGGTCGGCTTCAAATAATTTTATTTTTAAAATTACCGTGCCGGAACCCTGCGGTGCAAAGTCTTCTAAATTAAATTGAATGGTCAATTCTGAACACGTTTCATTCTGCCCCAAGGTTAGCTCTAACGCCGTCAGACGGGGTTGGTCGGTAAAAACATCCAACACCGGAGTACAACGGCTGGAGATTAAAAACCTCCGGTTAGTCAAGACCAATGCCGCTGCCGTGGAACGCTGCTGATTATTTAACGGCATGCCGGGCAGCTGTACATTGTGAAATGTGATACTTAACGGCACATTACTTTCCAGCATCTCCACGGTGTCGGCCTGAAAAGATTGCAGTTGCGCAGGCGAAAACTCGCCGGGACAGAATAATTTAAAGATAAATTCCCGAAACGCCATAATTGTTCCTCATTTTATACCAGCAGCATGCAGTCGCCATAACTGTAAAAACGCATCTTTTCCGCCACGGCACGCTCGTAGGCCGCCAACACCATTTCCCGGTCCGCATAGGTGGAGACCAGCATCAACAGCGTACTTTTAGGCAGATGAAAATTGGTCAGCAACATGTCCGCCACTTTGGGTTGATATGGCGGATACAGGAAGATATTGGTACTGCCGCTGCCGCTTTTTACGCCGCCGTCCGGCATTGCACAACTCTCCAGAACCCGAACCGTGGTGGTGCCGACCGCTAAAATTTTATGGCCGTTACGATGTGTGGCGGCGATTAAGTCCGCCGTATTGGGCGGCAAAACGTAATGTTCGGTATGCATAACATGTTTAGTAACATCGGCTACGCTGACCGGCTTAAACGTGCCGGGGCCGACATGCAGAGTAAGCGTGGTTTCCTGAATGCCTTTTTCACGCAACTCCTGTAAAATTTCGGTAGTAAAGTGCAATCCGGCGGTAGGGGCCGCCACCGCACCGTAGTAATGGGCGAACACGGTTTGATAACGCTCATCATCGCCGGCATTGGCGGCACGCTGAATATACGGCGGCAACGGCAGGTGTCCGCAGACCCGTTGGAGTTCAACGTAATCGGCCGAATTAAACTGCACCGCAAATGTACCGTCCGCCAAACGCTCTTTCACCACAAATTCGTATTGGCTCAAGTTGCCGTTCTGGTCCAGCAATCTGACCAGCGTACCAACTTTGGCACGTTTGCCGGGCTTCAGCATTACCTGCCACGCATCGCCGGAACTGCCGGGAATGAGTTCGATTTGCAACGCCTCAAATTTAGCTCCGGCCAGATCGCCGTTTTTATGCCCGTACAGGCGGCAGGACATTACTTTAGTGTCATTACTGACCAGCAAATCGCCGGAGTGCAGAAACTCTTTTATCGCCGGAAACGGCAAAATTTGAGTCTCGCCGGTAATCCGGTTCAGCACCATCATGCGGGAGCCGTCGCGTTTAGCGGCGGGATGCTGTGCAATCAGCTCCTCCGGCAAATTATAATCAAACAAATCTGTGGATAAGCCCATAATTATTTATCCGAATTTCCGCTCATTTGTTCACGGATTCGCTTTAAAGTTTCGTACTCTTCCTGCGTAAGGGAGTTAATGCCGCTGCGGGAAATTTTATCCTGCAGTTCATTCATCACCCGGCGCGACACGGCCAAGTCGCCGGTTTTACCTTTTTTATCATACTCCGGCATTTTATGCCAGGTGGTACTTTCTTTGGTTTCGCCCGGCCGGGGTTTATGGAACTTCAGCTTGCTCAATGGATCCCACTGAATCAGATGTGCCAAACAGATGCGCATATAGAAATATGCCCCCACAAAACCGCCTAAGTGCGCTAAATGCGCAATGCCGGTGCCGGCTCCGGAAAGTTGACTGAAGGTCTCAATTACCGCATATACAATAATTAAGGTGGTCAATTTTATCGGCGCCGGGAAGAACAATAACATTACTCTGGCCTGCGGAAACAGCATCGCCGCCGCCAGCATTACACCGAACAACGCTCCACTGGCCCCTACTACCGACACCGGAATTATGCGCCCCGCCACCATGTATACCGGACTCGACCAATTCGCCGCCAGCCATAATAGATTGCCCAAAACTCCGCTGATTAAATACAGCATCAGAAAACGGTTTCTGCCTAGCACCGGTGCTACCGAGCCACCAAAAAAGTACAGCCCGAACATGTTAAAAAATAGATGTGAAAAACTGCCGTGCATAAACATGGCGGTAACCACCTGCCAATACATGCCGTGCTGAATCCCATAGGCTGACAATGCCAAATCCTGAGCTATCCCGGAATTTGACAACAGCAACCATGCTCCGGCATTTATACCGATTAAGGCCAGCACCATGTTATATCCGGCTTGTGCATCCGGCATAGTGAATCTGCGTCCGCCGCCAAACATAAATTACCTCGCCTGCTTGCCAAGCGCAAAGGCCGCCAGGTTTACATCGTGAATTTTGGCCGGCAGTTCCGACTTAATCGCCGCCAGCCAACGCTCTTCCGGTATATCCATATAGGTACTCAATACGCCTAAAAGTGCAATATTGATGGCTTTTTTATTGCCTAATAACCCGGCATCCACCATATCCGGCGTAATCAGCACGCCGGAGTGCTTTAATTTACTGCGGTTCACCTCCACTTGAGTGGAGTCTATCACCACCAGATAATCCGCTTCACCTTCCGGAATCATGGGGCTGGCCACGGCGGAGCCAAAACGGACTTCGCTGGAAACCGAGCCGCCACGTTGACTCATGCCGTGTACTTCGCTCTTTTTTACATCATAATCACCGGCGAATAACGCCGCCGCCAGCACGTCGGTGGCGGTAAGCACGCCTTGACCGCCCAATCCGGCAAAAATTATATTTACAGTGTTGCTCATAATAATTATTTCTCCTTCTTTTCGGCATTCTTCAGTTTGGCCAAAGCCAAAATACAGGGACGACGGGCAATGATTACAGAAATGTCGTTAGAGGCCAAACGTTTCTGCAATAAGGCTTTATATTCGTCAAAGTTAATGGTGGTGTCAATAATATCCACATTGTCCACGCCCATCGCTTTTACCACATCCTCCATCACCAAGCGTCCGGCGGCCGGAGTGTGATCCAGCTTGCGGCCGGTACCCGGATTTTCCTGCATGCCGGTCATGGCGGTAATCGAATTATCCAGAATCATTACCACATGGCCGAACTGCGGCCGGTTATAGCACATTTCCACAATGCCGTTAATGCCGGTATGCCAAAAGGTACTGTCGCCGATTACGCTTACTACCTTGCGGGCCTCTGCTTCCGGCAACGTATGGCGCATACCGAGTGCCACCGTAATGCTGGCCCCCATGCATACGCACGTGTCGATAGCGTTGAACGGCGGCAACACGCCCAGCGTGTAACAGCCGATGTCGCCGGACACAATACAACCCAAATCACGCAGACCTTCAAAAGTTTTGCGGTGCGGACAACCGGGGCAGAGTTCCGGCGGCTTGCCCGGAACCGGCGCGGCTTCCGGAGTTACATCGCCGGACAGAATGCGGCGTACCCGCTTTACATTCAATTCGCCAAACCGATACATCTCCGGCTTGGCAATAATGTCAATACCGTTGGTCAGACAAATTTCGGCTAAAATCGGGTCGCCTTCTTCCACTACATAGCAATGGTCAAATTTGGCGGCAAAATCCCGCATGGCGTCCACCGGCGGCGGATAACTCATGCCGATTTGCAATACGGCGGCGTCTGAGCTGGCTTCTATAGCGTGCATTACGCTGATGCCGTTGGCAATAATACCAATTTTACCGTGCTTGTTGCCACGCTCTATTGCCATGCTGTTGGAGACTTTTTCCAAGTCATGCAGTTGCTTGCGCAAACGCAAATGGGCTTTACGGGCGTAGGCCGGAATCATTACCTGAGTGGTGCGGTTTTCGGTAAAACCGGTGTCCGGCCTGGCCTGCTGACGACGGGGGCGGATTACCACGCCCTTGGAGTGGCAGACCCGAGTGGTTACCCGCAACAACACCGGCATGTGATATTCACGTGCCAGTTCAAACGCTTTTACGGTAAAATCATACGCCTGCTGCGAATCCGCCGGTTCCAGCGTCATCACTCCGGCGGCGGTTGAGTAGCGGCGGTTGTCCTGTTCATTCTGGCTTGACGCCATGCCGGGGTCGTCGGCGGTAACAATTACCAGACCGCCGGGCAGGGTGATATAGGCCAGCGTAAACAACGGGTCGGCCGCCACATTCAAGCCCACATGTTTCATGGTAACAATGGCGTTGCCACGGGCAAAAACCGCCCCGGCACCGACCTCCAAGGCCGTTTTTTCATTCGGCGCCCACTCAGCCGAACCGCCCAGCTTTGCTACATTGTCCAGAATTTCCGAAGATGGTGTCCCCGGATAGCCCACGCCCAGATTGAGCCCGGCATCCACGGCGGCACGGGCAATCGCCTCATTCCCGCTTAAAAAGAGTTTTTCCATGGTCATGCTTTTCCTTTTATCCGTTAATTATTTATTTAAACTGTTAAAACACTGTGTCGTCAGCCGGACGTTTGGTTTGGTCAACAACGACACCACAATCAGAATAATTGCTGACAGCGGCAATGAGTAAACAATCGAGTCCACATACGGCCACATCCCCACACTGATCAGTTCAGTTTTGCCAAACAGCATTTTGCAGACACCTAAAGACGCCGACTCACTGCGGTGCAGAAACAACAGACAAAATGCACTGACGGCGGCTCCGGCAATCATGCTGGCCCAAACTCCGGCCAATGTGGTGCGCCGCCAATACAACGCCGCTGTATACGCCGGCAGAAACGCCGCCGCGCAGATGCCGAAAAAGATGGCCGTGGCACGGGCTATAAAACTGCCCGGCAGTAAAAATGCCAGCAATACACTGGCAAAAATCGCAAATAAAATACCGAGCTTGGTAAATAATACCGAATGCCGGGTGGCTTTTAAATTCCCCACAAAGTCATACCCCAGCGACGTGCCGGTAACATGCAGCAAGGCACTTAATGTGGACATCGCCGCCGACAATAAAGTTACGGTAAAGATATATACAAACCATTCCGGCAGAGCTTTGGCGATAAAGGTTGGAATGATCAAATCCAAATTCCGGTTCGGCACCGCTTCCAGCGCCAACTGCCCGTAATTACGGTAAAACCATACGTTGGACAATGCTCCCACCACGTAGGCACCGCCGGCGGTAAGCAGAATGAACATGGCGCCCACCCAAATGGCCCGGTTCAGTTCCATATCACTTTTTACCGTCATAAACCGCACGGCCAACTGCGGTTGCGCCATGGCACCGATGCCGACCCCCAGCATTAAGCTGGACACCAGCGTCCACCACCATTGCGAATTGAATCTGGGCATGGCCGTCCAGCCTAAATGCCCTTTACTCTGCAAGTCGGCCGGAACCAGATTCGCCATGTCGGTAAGCGCCTGATGCGTGGAGATTACGCCGCCGCAAGTCTGGTACGTTAGCACCAGCAACGCCAGCATCCCCACCACCATTACCGTTCCCAGCAGCGCATCCACATACATCATACCGCGCAGACCACCGAAAATTACATAAACGGCAATGATTACCGCAAAAATGATTACCGCCGCCGTGTAGTTCATCTTCAGCACCTCCTGCATAACTCTGGCGCCGCCGATCAGCACCGCACTGGTGTATACCGGCATGAACAGAAAAATTACCGCCGCTATAAAAATGGCCACCCGGCGCGAACCGTAGCGTTTGGCGAGAAATTCAGGAAAGGTTTTGGCCCGCAACTGCTGCCCCATGGCACGGGTCCGGCGGCCGAAACAGCGGAAGCCAATGAAAATACCGAATAAAATATTCATAAACGCCAGAAACAGCAACCCCATGCCGTAAGTGGCCGCCACTCCGCCAAAGCCCACAATGGCCGACGTACTGATAAAGGCCGACCCATAACTCATGGCCATAATGAACGGATGTATCTGCCGCCCCGCCAATAAATAGTCGCTGGCGTTTTTAGTGTGGCGATAACCCATATAACTTAAAAATGCAATAATGCCGATAAATCCGGCCATCACCGTAATCATTAACCATAAACTGCCGCCGGTCATTATTGCACGCTCCGTTCGTTGTTTGCTTTAGTGTTTTTAAGCCCTTGCCGGCGAGTGGCAACGGCATATATAACGCAAAATGCCGCCCCGAATATATTGAGCCAGAATGCCGCGGCAACCCAGGCGTCGCCAAGCCCCAGCATAAAAAATTCAGTTAATGTGTTCACCGTAATCTTCCTTATTATTATATTAAATAAATAGACATTGCCGGATAATATAACACACAAAGCGGTTTTTTAAAGTTTTATTTGATAAATAAAAGGATAAAAAAAGTCCGCCGAAGCGGACTTGAAGGAGTTATAGACGATTATTCACCGATATTTTTTGCCATTATGCGCCCCCGGATATAAACCGCCACCGCCGCCGCCAGCGTTAAAATAGCGGCAAGTTTGTAAGCCGCCGGCAGTTCAAGGCCAAAACCCAACGGCCCGCCGTGCGCTTTGGAGATCCATAAAATGTAACTGAATACAATAAATGACATAAAACAGCCTGGAGCCAACGCAATCCAATAAAACTTTTTCTGCTTCATCAGCCACGCCGTCGCCGCCATTAATGTGGCGGTGGCCAACACCTGATTGCCCCAGGCAAAATAGTTCCATAACTGATTGAAGGTTTGCGCATTGGTGTTACTCCAGGCCAGCAACCCGATTACAATGATAATCAACGGCAAACACAATAAAATACGGTTTTTAACCGGTGTCTGGTCTATTTTCAGCATCTCCGCCAAGCTTAAGCGTAAACTGCGCATGGCGGTGTCGCCGCTGGTTATCGCCAGAATAATAACGGCAATTACGGTTACTTTGCCCCAGCCGTCGCCCAGAAAATAGGTGGCGATGTTCAATAATACCGTGTTGGCGTTTAACTGCAGATAATGCGGAAACAGGTTATAAATCACCAGACCCGCCGCCGCCCAAATCATGGCAATCAAGCCTTCCGCCACCATCATGCCGTAGAATGAACTGCGGGCCTGGCGTTCACTGCTCATGGTTCTGGCAATGATTGGCGACTGCGTGGCGTGAAAGCCGGAAATAATTCCGCAGGCGATAGTTACAAACAGCAACGGAATAATCGGGTGGCCGTTGGCCGCCGTCCATTTAGCTTTAATAAACGCATCGGATTCCGAAAGCAGATTCAAGTCCGGCGTCATGTCATACTGCATTACAATCGCCCCCATAATGGCGGCGGTGCCCAGCAACAGCATAAGCCCGAACAACGGATAGATTTTACCGATGATTTTATCCACCGGAAACAGCGTTGCCGCAATGTAATAGATAAAAACTCCGGCCACCGCTATCCAGAAAAAGTTGCCGTAATCTTTTAACATGCCGTTAATCAATCCCGCCGGAACGTTAATAAATACCGCCACCACCAGCAACAGAAGAAGACACATGAAAACTGCAAAAAATGAATAAAATGTCCGGCCTAAATTTTCTTTAACCAGCGCCGGAAGATTGGCACCGCCGGAGCGTAAAGACATCATGCCGCCCAAAAAGTCGTGAGTGGCTCCGGCGATAATGTTCCCCACCGGGATAATCAAAAATACAATGCTGCCGAACTTGATGCCGATGATTACCCCGATAACCGGCCCGATTCCGGCAATGTTCAGCAGTTGAATCAGCATATTTTTCCAGTGCGGCAGTGCCACATAGTCAACGCCGTCATTTTTCAGTTTACACGGTGTCGACCGCCCGTCCGGACGCAGAATCTTTTCTACCAGTCCACCGTAATAATAGTAGCCGCCGACCAGCAGAGCCAGCCCCAAAATGAAACTTAACATCCCTTGCC
>CAZEHZ010000069.1:0-11497 GCA_964512385.1 uncultured Victivallaceae bacterium
AAGAGTGTATAATGTACACATAGAAAGGACCAAAGCAGGCGTAAAAGCACTGCTGAAGGTGTATCATATCAATTAAATCGTGTTAAAAAACACATTTATGAGCTAAAAGAAAGAATAAAAGTTACAAGTTCTTAATACTAAAACACTACTACGAGGAAATAATGAAAAAGAAGTTTACGTTGATTGAGTTGTTGGTGGTAATTGCAATTATCGCAATTTTAGCGGCGATGTTGTTGCCGTCTTTAGGGCGGGCACGTGAAATGGCTAAGAAAGCCAGTTGCACCTCCAATTTAAAGCAGTCATTATTGGCTTGCAGCATGTATGCAGACAACAACGGTCAGTGGATGGTTACTTATGATCAGAATTATCAGGGCTGGTGGCGTTTCAGTGACGAAATGCTGAAGTCGTTAGGCATCAGCGGATATACTATCGGCGACAATGCCGGTTCGCCCTACACAACCGGTAATGCAATTTTGCCGGGCAATCGTAAGATTACGCTTTGTCCGAGCGGGGTATATGGTGATATGAACTGGTACGGCGGCTATAGTTTTGGCGCCCCGTTGCCGTGGGGCGGGGAATATTCCGATTCAAAATGCGAATCGACAATTAGTTCCGGCAAAGGTGCTCGTGGCGGTGAGTGCGATGTAGTCAACTACGGCCGAATTCCTTCCTCCTCCTCATTTGTATTGCTTGCCGATACCACATATACAGAGCATCAAGGTGGTTCTGATTGTCCTCCCGGAACTCAGTGTATTGTATTTTATCGTAACGTAAGCAATGGATCTCACGGAGTTTGTACCCGTCATAACGGCGTAGGTAACTTAGGTTTTGTCGATGGGCACGTGGGCGACACCACCGATCGCCGTCAGTTGTATGAAGTATCCCGTATTGGTAATTTGTGGGATGTTGGCGGTTATCAGGATGGTGAACAGTACGATGATGATGTGAACTGGGATTGATTAAGCAAATTGTCAAAGGAAAAACAATGAAAAGAAAATTTACGTTAATTGAGTTGCTGGTGGTAATTGCGATTATCGCGATTCTGGCGGCGATGTTGTTACCGTCGTTAGGGCGGGCGCGTGAAATGGCTAAAAAAGCCTCCTGCACCTCCAATTTAAAGCAGGACTTATTAGCCGCCAATATGTATGCCGACAACAACAATCAGTGGTTTGTTACGTATGAAACGTCCGCCTCTCAAGCATGGTGGCGTTATAGTTCAGAAATGCATAAAAATTTAGGTTTCACATTAACTGAATCTACAAGTATGCCAGGGTTCTACGGCCCGATTTCGGTGGCTTATCGTAAGATTACAGTATGCCCAACCGGTGTATTTGGCGACATGGAATGGTATGGTAACTATGGCTATGGAACACCTATTCCTGAAGAGTATATCGATGATAAGTGTGAAGTGTTGGTACCATCAAAGTTGGGAGGAAAAACTGAGACTACCCTTTATTGTGTGAATTATGGCCGTTTCCCATCAGCATCTACATTTGCACTTTTTAACGATTCTACGTTTACTGAACATATGAGTAATGCGAACAATCCGGTTGGTTCACAAGCGATTACAATATGGCGTAATGGTGATACGCGGCAATATGGTTTTAGTACTCGCCATAATGGAGTAGGAAATATTGGTTTTGCCGATGGGCATGTTGGTGATAGTACTGATCGCCGTCAGCTTTATGAAATGTCCCGTATTGGTACATTCTGGGATGCCGCCGGTTATCAGGATGGCGATGCCTACGAGGATAAAGTTGATTGGAATTAAGATTTTGATTTGACAAGTTATCCAAAAAAGATATCATGGCATAGCCTGCGTAATTCGTTCCGCAGGCTTTTTTCATTTCTGCCCGTAATAGTGATGGCCAATATGAACGTGCTTATTTGCAACCAGTGTAGCGTTGATGGATTTTGATTCAAGTTTAAATTTGAATTTAAATTTCAATCTTTATGACGTATTCGGCAATGCCGTAGCCTTTAAAACCAACGACGAAACCCACGGTTTTAATATTACTCAACCCAATGGAGTAATCGCCTTAACTTACGTGTAACAAACATCTTAACCCAGATAAATAAAATATCGATATAATATTTATGCATTTACTGATTCCAGCAAAAAAACTTGTTGGAATCAGTAATTTTTATTATATTAAACGTTTTATCTAATGAAAATACGAAAAATGCCGACTATGACGATTAAAATAAAAAAAACACGTTTTTTTCATCATAAATCTGGTTTTTAGTTTGATTTTATCAGTTTTTAGTAGTATAATAGAGACAGTATTATAACGTTTAACAATTAGAAAGAAGGTTTTACAAAAAATGATAAAGAAGTTTACCTTAATTGAATTGCTGGTGGTAATTGCGATTATCGCAATTTTAGCCGCCATGTTGCTTCCCTCGTTAGGGCGGGCGCGCGAAATGGCAAAAAAGGCCTCCTGCACTTCAAACTTGAAGCAAGGTCTTTTAGCGTGTACGATGTATGCCGAAAATAATAATCAGTGGCTTGCTACCTATGATGGTAATTATCAAGGTTGGTGGCGTTTTTCCGAAGAAATGCACAAACATTTAGGCATGGCAACTGGAAAGATTGAAAAATCTGAAATCAATAAAGCCGCATATTATAGTGGCGCAGGAATTTATGATCCGAGAACCCGTAAGATTACTACTTGCCCTACAGGTGTATATTTTGATGCAGATTGGCAGGATACTTATAGCTACGGAGCGCCTTTGTTTAGCTACACTGATGGTGAATATGCCGATGAAGGATGCGATGTCGGCATCGAGTGTGGAGGCGCAAGCTCTGATGGTAAGGGATGTTTCGTGAACTTCAGCCGCATGCCGTCAAGTTCAAGTTATGTATTGTTGGCGGACTCAGCTTATACTGAAAAAATGGAAGGTGATTCCACCCGTCCGCCAGGGATTCAAGCCTACGTTTTTTTACGTAATGGTGGCGACAGTGCCTATATTGGCGTCTGCACACGGCATAACGGTGTAGGTAATTTGGGTTTTGCCGATAATCATGTATCCGATACGACCGATCGTCGTCAATTGTATGAGGTATCCCGTATCGGTACCTTGTTCGATGTCGCCGGATATTTAGATGGTGAAGAATACGATGATAAAGTGGATTGGAATGACTAATCCGTTCTAAGTATCTGAATACAAAAACGGCGTTGACCTTTTAGAGTGCAACGCCGTTTTTTTGTGCCGAGTTCAGTAACGGTTCAAGATAACCTGCAGAGCCGGAGTCAAGGCTTCGGCAATGCGGTAAAAACCTAAGTCGGTGGGGTGAATACCGTCTACGGTACATTCATAATAGTCTTCGCCCAGCAAATTTGCACCGTCGAAGAAAAACAGATTTTTGTCACCATTTTCAACCCGGCGGGCAACTTCATCGGCTTGAATTTTACGCCCTTCTAAACGAGCCTCGGCACTGGTATTGTCCGGAAAATCCGGCCAGGCGTCGTGCGAAAATTTAATGCGTGAAATCACCACAATCGGCAAATTGGGATGCTTCGCCCGTAAGCGGTCAATCAACACCGGCAGTGTAGCGGTCAAATTTTCAACCGTCTGTGCATTTGCCTCATAATCCAGAATAAACATGCCGGGATTGGGTACTTGATTCATCAGGTCAGCCATTGCCGCCTCGCCCTTACCGCTGCCGGAAAAGGCCAGATTCACAATTTCGCAATTCAACTTGCGGCTGATAATATTCGTCATGCCCATGCCGGGGCGGTTTGCACAGCCGCCCTGCTGAATGCTGGTGCCGTACCAGACAATACAGCCCGGATAACTCCAAGCGGCGGGCGGCAATACTTCCGCATCATCATCCACCCCCACTTTAAAGGACGTTACGCCGTTATAAAGCGGAAAATTCAACACAAAATCCCGCATTACCCGGTTGCCGGACTGGTATTTGAACAGTTCGCACTGATATTCCAGCTCGTTCATCCCGTAACGACTCACACCGAAAAATCGGAGCGGTTCGCCGGGGTTGGCCACATACAAGTCGCAACCGCAAATCCCGGTTTGCGGCATATGGTCCATCAATTCGGCAAAACGGGACGCCGCCTGCACCACTACTCTGGTGGAGTTGGAACGGAACCGGATTTGCGCTCCGGCGGTATGCCACGCCAAATAGTCTACGCCCGGATTCGGGGCGGGCGGCGTGGAATTTTCCGGCAGACGCCGAAAAACGTGATTTGCCATATAGAACGGCAACCCGCATAACTGCAACGGTTTATCATGGGGTAAAAACCACTTTAATTGGTCGGTTGCAGTCTGTTTTACCGCCATATTTTCATCGGCGGCGGCGATACTTGAAGACTTAGTCATAATTTTACGCCTTTGCGATTGCCTGTTCAAAGTCGGCAATAATGTCGTCGATATGCTCAATGCCCACCGACACCCGAATCAGGTCCGACGGCACACCGGCGGCGATAAGTTCCTGTTCATTCAACTGGCGATGCGTCATGCTGGCCGGATGCAATACGCAGGTGCGGACATCGGCCACATGCACCACAATCGCCGCCAACTTCAGGCTGTTCATCACAATTTCGCCCGCTTTACTGCCGCCTTTAATGCCGAAAGACAACACTCCGGAGCCGCCTTTCAAGTACTTTTTCGCCCGGTCATATTCCGGCGATGTGGGCAGGAACGGATAATTAACCCAGCTTACTTTGGGGTGATTCTGTAAATATTCGGCCAGTTTCAAGGCGTTGGAGCAGTGGCGTTCCATACGCACATGCAGTGTTTCCAAACCTAAATTGGACAGAAATGCATTAAACGGCGCCATCGGCGTGCCTAAATCGCGAATCCACTGCGCCAGCAGTTTGGCGGTAAACGGATGCGAGGCGAACGTGTCGGTATACACTAACCCGTGATAGCTCTCATCGGGTTCAGTAAACGCGGGAAACTTGCCGTTTTTCCAGTCAAAATCGCCTTTTTCAATCACCACGCCGCCCACGCTGGTGGCATGGCCGTCAATGTATTTGGTGGACGAATGGGTAACAATGTCGGCGCCGAAATCAAACGGATTGCACAAAAACGGCGTGGGAAAGGTGTTGTCCACAATAAACGGAATGCCGTGTTTTTTGGCAACCTTGGCAAATTTGTCAAAATCCAGTACATTTAAAGCCGGATTAGCAATAGTTTCGCCAAAAACCGCACGGGTATTCGGTTGTACGGCGGCGTCAATTTCCGCCTCGGTCGCATCGGGAGACACAAACGTAAACGCCACATTCATCTGTTTGAGCGTATGTTTAAACAGGTTGAAAGTTCCGCCGTAAATTGCGCTCACCGCCACCACATGACTGCCGGACGGCGCCACGTTTAAAATTGCAATAGCGTTAGCCGTCTGGCCGGAACTGGTGGCAATAGCGGCCACGCCTTTTTCCAATGCCGCCATTTTTTGTTCAAACGCCGTAACGGTAGGGTTGGTCAAACGGGTGTAGATATGACCGGGGGCTTTTAAATCGAACCAGTCGGCCACGCTTTGAGCGTCATCATATTTATAGGTAGTGCTTTGGCAAATCGGCAGAACTCGTGGTTCGCCGTTGCCGGGCGTATAGCCGCATTGAATGGTTTTAGTTTCAAATTTCCAGTTTTCCATAATAATAACCTCCTGAATTATAATTAAAAAATCGTATTTTAATATAGCACCAAGTTGCCGGAATGGTAGAAAAAAAAGGATTAATATGGGTAAAAAAAGATATTTTACTATGCGGTATATTGAAAATGTTTAAAAAACGATTATATTAATATGAGAAGTATTATTGTACCCCAATAATATATCCATTATAATTTTTAACAGAGGGTCGGGCATAATATGGCGGAGCAAATGATTGAAGTAGAGGTGGAAGTGCTTAATCAATTAGGCCTTCATGCTCGTCCGGCCACTATTTTAGCCCGGAAAGCGATGGAATATTCCTGCTCTTTGGAGGCCGAAAAAGACGGCGAACCGGTGAATTTGCGCAGTTTAATGAGTATCTTGATGCTGGCCGCCGGTAAAGGCAGCCGCTTAACGCTCCGAGCCAGCGGGACAGACGCAGAACAGGCCATCAGCGAATTGACCAGCTTGTTTAATAATAAATTCGGCGAGGATTAAAAATGACTTTGCCAAGTGCTTCAATGAATGCCGGGGAGAGATTTTTAAAGGGGATTGCCGCCGCACCGGGAATCGCCATCGGCCGCATTTTTATGCTGGCTGAAGCCCGCGGCGTTACCGACTTACCCAGCTCCAGACCGATTGCCCCGGAACAAGTGGAGCAGGAACTGGAACGCTTTACCGCCGCCTTGGATCGCACCAGAGACGAAATTTTAGCCCTGCAATCCCGTTTAGCCACCGAAATAAACTCATCGGAAGCTCAGATTTTTGATGCTCATTTGATGATTGTGGATGATAAAATGCTGTATGATGAAGTTACCGCCATGATTCGGGGCAAACTTGAATGTGCGGAATTCAGCTTCTATACCGTGGTGGAACGCTACGCCGCCGCCATTGCCGCAATGCCGGATGCTTATATTCAGGAACGGGCGGCGGATATTCGTGATGTCGGCGGTCGGGTTTTGCGTAACTTGAATAACCGCCCCGCCGCCGAATTGACGCTTGAACCGGATGAAAAGTATATTGTTCTGGCGCATGACCTTACCCCGTCGGACACCGCCGGATTAAACCGGCATCAGGTGTTGGGATTTGCCACCGAAAGCGGCAGTAAAACCTCGCATTCCGCAGTGTTGGCCCGCTCCATGCGTCTGCCGGCGCTGGTGGGCTTAGGGGAAGGCGCATTTGATAGTCTGCATAGCAAAGATGAGGTTATTATTGACGGGTACAGCGGAATTTTCATCGTTAATCCGGCCCCGGAAACCTTAGCGGAGTATCGCAAAAAATTTGACGATATGCAGAAGTTTTATTCGGTTTTGGCGCAGGAATCCAAGTTGCGGCCGGAAACGCTGGACGGGTTTATGGTGCAGTTGTCCAGCAATATTGAATCGTTGGATGATATTCCGGCGGTAAAAGAGTCCGGTTCGTGCGGCGTGGGGCTGTTCCGCAGCGAATATATGTTTTTAACTAAACAGACTCCGCCGAATGAAGAAGAACAGTTGGCGGTGTATCGGGAACTGCTAAGCGAACTGGGCGACGACCCGTTGATTATCCGTACACTGGACGTGGGCGGGGATAAACTGGATTCTGAACTGCGCCGTTATGCCGAGGATAATCCATTTTTAGGTCTGCGGGGCATCCGCCTGAGTTTGCGGGAGCGTACCGACATTTTTAGAACGCAACTGCGTGCTTTAATGCGAGCCGGAGTAAACGGCAAGTTGCGGGTAATGCTGCCCATGGTCAGTTGCGTAGAGGAAATTATCGAGGTAAAAGCCTTGATTAAAGAGCTGAAACTGGAATTGACACGGGAAAATAAGGAGTTTGTGGAGCAGTTGGAACTGGGCGCCATGATTGAGACTCCGGCGGCGGCGTTAATGGTGGAACATTTGGCCAAAGTGGTGGACTTTTTCAGCATCGGCACGAATGACCTGATTCAATATACCATGGCGATAGACCGCGGCAATGAACGGGTGGCGTATTTATATCAACCGGGGCATCCGGTTATTCTGGATTTGATTTATCGCTGTGCGCAAGTGGCCCGGCGGCATAATATTTATGTGAGTGTATGCGGACAGGCCGCCGGCGATCCCCGGTTGGCGTTGTTGTTCGCCGGGCTGGGCGTGCATGAACTCTCCATGGTGCCGGCCAATATCGGTGCCGTGCGCCGGGTACTCCGCCAAATGACGATGTACGAGGCGGAACAGGCCGGTCAGCGTGCCTTGCAGTGCGCCACCAGTAAAGAGGTGATGAAGATTGCACACGATGTTTTGGCTAAAGTCGCCCCCGAAGTTTTGTCCTTAATTGAGCAGGATTGCGACAATAAATGAGCCTGCCGTTAATTGCCCTGCTTAAACAACTGCCGGAACGCTGTGGTTCGGCGGGTAAAGCGGCGATTGAACCTGATACCGCCAA
Source organism: uncultured Victivallaceae bacterium (assembly GCA_964512385.1). Lineage (GTDB taxonomy): Bacteria > Verrucomicrobiota > Lentisphaeria > Victivallales > Victivallaceae > CALXXL01. Next base: position 8,021 of record CAZEHZ010000069.1, read on the forward strand.
GACACCGGAAGTGCGTGAATTTTTGTTGATTTGCTTTGCGGGGTTGTTGCTGGCGGCGGCGATAAATTGGGGACTTTACAGCAGAGTGTTGAATTTAGAGTACCCCTGGAATACATTTTTATTTAATCCCGAAGTACGTTTCAGCGATTTCTTTCAGCATCTTAACGCCGCAGAAAATCTTAATCCGTATTGGGAAGAAAATGCCAAAGAAGCGGTGTATCAACCGTTTGCATATTTAATTTATTTTATTTTCGGTAAATTTGGCAGTTGGAGTTATGCGGTATTTCTGGCGATTAGTTTTGCGGTTTGGTTAAGTTTGTTTTTAACCGCATTGCCATATAAGCAAATTTGGCGGCGGAGTATCGTCGGTGTGGTTTTACTGCTGGTGCAGTATCCGGTTTGGATGGCGGTTGACCGTGGCAACAGCGACTTGTTGCTGGCCGGAGTTGCGGGTTGGGCGCTTTGGCTGTTATGGCGGCAAAGGTTTTGGTGGGGAGCGACGTTGATCGGGCTGTTGGCGGCGTTTAAAATTTCGCCGGCGGTGTTCGCCTTGTGCTGGCTGGCCAAGCGGAAATATTGGCCGGTGCTGTTTGCGTGTGGCTTGGCGGTGGTGGTGGAATTGGCAAGTTTTAAAATGCTGCTGACAAGTTTCAGCATGTCGTTATACGGCTTAAAGGAGCATTTGGACATTTATGCATACTTATACATATACGGCAACTCCGGATTTATGTATAATTGTACCTTATACGGCTGGGTAAAGTTGCTATTAATGTATTGGCTGCCGTTAAGATTTGTGGTGTTTTTCTATAAAATTCCGGCGGTGGCAGTGGGGGGCTACTTGGCATGGAAGGCATTTATGGCCAAAAGTTTGTATAAGATTGCCGGGTTGACAGCAATTATTTTTATTCTCTGCCCGCACTTTTCAATGGATTATCGTTTGCTGTATTTAGTCGGGCCGTTGCTGCTGTTATGGCAAAGCGGCGCGGCGGCCACGGAAAAGCGGGCGTTGAGTCGGCTTTATGCATTAATTTTCATCCCCAAACACTATCTGTTTTTGCCCGGCACATGGATAAGCGTGTCGAGTTTTATCAATCCTGTATTACTGCTGATATTGGCGTGGTGGCTGATCCGCAACTGGTCGCCGCCGCCTCAAGCACCCCATTTGCGTAAACTAAAACCATCCAGTCCCACAATGCTGTAGAAGCCGGATGGTAAGTTTAGCGGGCAGACAATGTACTTATGCGTGTACGTTGCCCAGGTCGGACTATTTGGCTTTTTTGGCCATTTTCACGATTAACAAGATTAAGAAAATCACACCGGCAACAGCCAGCAAAATATAAAGATAATTGATGTACTTGCTAACGGTAAACGATTTGTGCTCATCAACTTGCGGTTTATGATACGTGGCGTAATCCGACCCGAAATTTTCGGAATCGCTAACTGCAACATCGGCAATTTCCACCGTTTGAAAAACGCCGGACGGTTTCTTCATCGCCGTAACTTTACCAAAGCGGCGGTCATCAATCAGAGTACCTTTTTCGTCAAAATACATAATCCGGTAGATGGCGGGGGATGCGGAGTTTTTATCAATAGTCAACGAAATTGCCGCATAATATCCCTTACGCAAAGCCGTTATATTTTCGGCAATAAACCCGGCGGGAAAAAACCATTCATCTTCAGTTAAAAGTTCAGCGGTATTTGCAGACTTAAACTGTGCGTCAAAGAACTGTTGAACCTCGTCAAACAGGAAAATATGGTTAAAGGGGACGCTGTCTTCGACATTTTTCAGTTTAGGATATTTAGCCGTCAGCACATAGCAGTCAACGCCGTTAAAACTGGTCTCCGCCAAGGTGTATTCCGCCGAGTCCAACCGTTTGGTCAGAGTCATATTATAAACGGTAGTCAACCAGCTGCCGGAACTTGATTTTAAGAAAATAATTGAGTTTTTCACCGCCTCATTGGGGGTATTAGCCTCTGATTGCCACCACCAACTGCCGAATTTTGGAGGAGCGGCGGTTAAAGTGCGTCCCAGTCGGTTATTGCTCCGCACGGCATCCCATAAGCAAGCGCCGTTATACAGTAAAAACTTACCGTTTTTGCCCCATTTGGTAATATTGTCTCCGCAACCTTCGGTAATATCATCGATCACAAACGAACCTTTTGTCATATATGAATATGAGTTTATTAAAAGTTCTTTCATCTCCTTCTGGCTTTGCTCCGCCCATGCCCCAACAGCCGCCCCAACCATCAGCATCACCAATAAAAACTTCTTAACCATGGTAAATTCCCTTTAAGATTATATGAAAAATGAATTTTTCCCAGTAAACATTTTATTTATTACGTCTGAATATCTTGATTACAATCACAACAACAAGCAGAGCTGAAAGAGCAATTAAAACCTTATAAAGCCATTTCATCGGCGCCCGCTTGCCCAATCCAGACATATTATTAATTGCATTTCTGTATTCTTGATTGTTGTTAGTTTCTATCTTCTTTCCAGAAGGAATATCGAAACATCCTACCGGAAACTGCGGATTAATTTTTACATCTCGTAAAACAATATTGCGAATTTCTTTTCCTGCTTCTGAAAAATAACGCCAAGCATAAATAAAATAATTATCTTTACCTACGATATAAACCGCTTTATTAAACGCCATACCGTCATCTTTCACTTTATTAGCATAGTCAACTGTAAAGCTCCAGCATTTTATTCCCTCAAAATTAATATCTTTTGCGGTAATAGATATCGTTGATGTCAAGACATTATCGGCTGGCCATGCAAAAAAACGCTTACCGCTCATATCATTCCGTTTGATTGAGAGATTTTTGGTACTGCCAAAAACGCCTTCAGGTATTATCAGGTCTATGCCTACAGGTTTTTTACTATCTTTAGGAAAGAAAAAGTCTTCTCTTTGGCAAACAAAATTTTGGTCGGGATTATATTGCTGGTAATAAATATATTTATCTCCATTGAAATCAGCAGTGGCGGTAAAATTAATTTGACTTGCCTGCTCAAGTGCTTTTTTAAGTATTTCGGATAACGAGTCAGAATGTTTTGTTTCGTCAAATAAAGCTGGAGTAATACTGGCATTAAAATCAGCCTTGTTAAATACCCATCCCTGACTTCCATTGCCGCTGGAAAAATGAAATTCATATATAAATGGTTCGTCTTGCCCCACTCGCAACCTGATGGCTCCTGCCTTGGCGGAAGACGGCACCATACTATATATTATACCGTCAGCGGTATTTTCTATTGAATAATTTAAATCAGACGGAAGGTCTTCTACTATGTGAAACAAATCAGTTGACTTTGCATGACTGCTTTTACCATCTTGTGTACTGTCAAAAATGCCGTTCCTGTTGGTAATATTTATCTTAGTTGGAATACCATCATCAGAATCTGAACCAATCGAAAAATACTCAAAACGGCGAAAAATAAAACCATCTGTCGGATCTTTATACTGGTACATTATAAAT
>CAZEHZ010000069.1:11507-11898 GCA_964512385.1 uncultured Victivallaceae bacterium
AAAAGCAACGTACCTTCACCTTTGAATGTTGCGGTTTCAGAAAATTGCAATGCTGTTTTTATATCATCAGCATCATTCGCCAAAAGCGGAAGCGATAAAAATAAAAACACTGCAACATTTATTATTTTTGAAATGAGATAGTTCATAGTTACACCTATTCTTTGTTTTTTATATATTATTCAGCTTCTTCATATCTGCAAAATTGATTTCCATTCGTACATGTTTGGTCATTATTGCAAGGAACATCATTATTTGAACAGGTATCAGGACCAATATTAGAATCACATCCCACCTGACATCCGCCACCACCAGTCATTATATCGCATAATTGGCATTTATTGTCACAAAGTAAACAGTAGTTCGTTTTTTTAGATAGTCAAGCTATTTTTTT
>CAZEHZ010000070.1:0-11680 GCA_964512385.1 uncultured Victivallaceae bacterium
AGATGGATTTTAAACCTCATTTTGGTACTGCAATGGATCTTATATATAAGAGGATATATAAGCTAACAGATGCTAAATCAGATCTTTTTAATAACTATATTTACACTATTGAAGATGAAAACTACAACTACAATGGAATGCCTTGTTATAAGATTACGATGACGCTGTCTGATAATGACAATGTAACGCCTATACCATTGGAGTATATGGACGCAAAAACGTCTGATATCGCCTATGGCAAATTAAAAACTGCAGTCTTGATTATTGGGAAAGAGCATAATTTTATATACTCAGCCGTGTTATATGACACAACAGGTGCTCAAGTTGCCGAGCGTAAGATAACCGAAGTGGAATTTGCCGATAATCTAAGTGATAACCTATTCGCCTTTCCAGCTGACCGCAATGTTGTTGTAGCTCATACGCCGGCGGAATACCTCACCCATATAGCGGCAAAAAATATCCCCGTAAAAGCTGCTGGAGTTAGAAATATGTTAAAACCTATTTTTATTGTAACTATCTGTGTACTGTTGGTGCTTATTGCCGTAATTTTGCTCTATAAATTTGCACGCAAACGCCATTAAAAACGCCAGCAAGTAGTCCAAATCATAGGGGCAGGCGCAATTTTTGCCAAATGGTGCAAAAAGAAAAACAACTATGCGTAAGTGCAAGGTTTTCAGCGTAGAACTATGTTTTATGCCGGAAGAGCTCCGGCATAAAACATGCCTCCACCGGAAGAATCCGGCATATTATCAACTAAATATTATGCCTTATTTTTCTATGGCATCCCACACGGTTTGTTCCAGTTGCTTGCGGTATTTATCGTTCAGTTCCGGCTTTTCGTTGGCGTTGCGGGCTTGAGTTATCAACGTCTGGTACTTCGGGTCAAAATCCAGTACCGACGCCGTGGCCGATCCATGCCCGTAATACTGCACCGTTTCCTGATTTTCCACCGGCGGATAGAACGGATGTATCCCCACTCCATACCAGCCGAAAAACCACGTGGTGGTCATCTTTATATCCGGGTTGTCCGGCATTAAATTACGCGGCATCAGCAACTTGTATGTTTCGGCCGAGAAAAACTTCCATTTGCCGTAACTCCCTTTATTCAGCATCATCTGCGCCAGCTTCGCCAAGTCTTCGGTGCTGGCCACATAGCCGCCGCCCTGGTCGTCGCCGCTGATGGAGGTTATGCCCAGTTTGCGGAAGTAACTGTTCTCGTACAACCGATCGATCGGCGTAGCGGTGGCGTTCATCATATAAGACGCCATCAAGTTCGGCCCCACGCCGTTATAATTACATTCACTGCCGGGGCGCACGCCGGGTAACCAGCAGGACGCACCGTATTCACAGAACACATTGCGAATGCCGCCAAAGTTGCCGTGCCCGTCAAAGTTACAGCTATGATTAAAGCAACGCCGCGGCGTTAATTTCCACTCCGGACTATTGGCCAACGCCGGCATAAAGCGCACCATATCTTCATCCAAATCCATTAATTTCTGGTCTAAAAACCGGGCAAACATAATGCCGGTAATGAATTTAGAAATACTGGCCATGCCGCATGGCGTGGTAATATTGACCGGTTGGCCGAACAATTTGCCAAAGCCTTTGGCATAAACAATTACGCCGTTACGGGCGATAATGCAGGAGAACGCATTTTGCGTTTCATTATACCATTCATTGCATACGGCATCAAATTTTTCCACACTGCCCGGCTTGAACCCGGCCTCCGCCTCGGTTCCGTAGCGCAACGTAACTGCCGGATTTTCAAGCTCTTCCGGCGGAGCTAATTCTACAATTTCCAAGGGATAATTCGCCTGTTTCCACGCCAGAACATAAGGCGAAACGCCGGGTTTGCGATTCACATCCAGTTCCGTATCGCCAAACTCCAAATACGCCTGCAACCGCTGCGGGATTGCCATCCAGGTGCTTTCAAAACTGTCAAACGGTTTTTCCCAGCACATCGCCTCGGCAAATTTGATGATTTTGGGGTCTTCACGCCACCCCGAAGGCAACAGATAGTAACTATGCAACGCTTTATACGGTTTGCCCGCCAGTGTTTCCACCTCGATCAACGCATAGTATAAACCACTGCGGTTGAAGTCGATAGTTTCATTCATTTGAGCGTCAAACCAAGTGATTTTTGGTTTATTTTCCCCGAAAACGGCGGCATAATCGGCGGCATCCTGCCATTTTAACTGCGGTTGTTCACCGGTGTCGCCCACAAACAAGCCGTTTATCGCCGGAAAGTTATGAGAAAGTTTGCCGCCGGTTTGATACTCTTCCACCCACTTCATCAACTTTTCGGCTCCGGCCTTGTCCACCGGGCCTTCCAACGCCGTCAGCACTACCGCCCAGAATCCGGCTTCGTGATAGCTTTTTACCGCAATCCGGTTCTGCCCCGCCTTAAATTCCGCCAAAATAAAGTTATTGAATGACGGGCCGACTTTGCTGACTTGTTGGCCGTTTATGTATACTTCCACATCAAAATCGGTGTTCAATTTTAACAAATAGTAACACGCCTCCGGCATTTCCACCGTGGTGGCGGCGTAGGCGACGGCTTTAGTTTCGGGAATATCCTTAAAAAATTCGATGAAAAACAGACCGTCCAAATCCGGGTTGCGGGGATTGATGTAATGTTGCACTTTTACCCCGCAAGCGGCGTCCAAAGGTTCGGTTAAAAACTTATCCGCCTCAGACTCCACCAGTTGTTCCGCCGTAATCGGGCCGATCACCTGCCACTCGTTCAGCCGGAGTTCTCCAAACAGCGGCAATGCCGTAAGGAACGCACCTAAAACAGCGATTTTCATCAACAGCGATTTCATTTTAACTGCCTTTCTATTAATAATTTACATTCTTGGAGACCGCTCCGGAGCTGTGGTTTCGGCAAATTTGCGCCATTCGCCTTTTTCCCCATTGTCGGCCACCAGAATTTCCACTCGTTTTTCCAATGCGTCCAGCTTATTGCGGCAAAAACTGCTTAATGCGGTGCCGCGTTCAAAGCACTCAATCAGCTCTTCCAGCGGTTTCTGGCCGGACTCCATTTCCCGCAGCAGAGTTTCCAGTTCGCTCAAGGCTTTTTCAAACGGCGTATCCGCCGGAATTTCATATTTTGCCATTTTACAATATCCTTATCTTAAATCAGTTCGTCATTATGCGGCGCCGGAATCTTCACTTTTCCGGCCCGCAGCGGTTCAAAAGTTATGTTGGAACGCTCAATAATCAATCTTACCAGTGTCGGCACCGGCAGAGTAGTAACGATGGACAAAATTACAATCGCATTAAAAAAGTTGGCATCCAGCATCCCCAACTCTTTACCGATCGACGCCGCGGCCAGCGTAGCCGACAACTGCGGCACCGTCATCAACCCGGCGCATAAGCCTTTTATATTGCTGAACCCGCTGACCCGCAACGCCGCCCAGCCGGAGAATATTTTACTCCCCACCAATCCAACCACCGTCAGCAAAATAATCACCAGATTATTTCCTAATGTCTTACTGTCAAACAATATACTGAAATCCGTCGCCATACCGATGGAGACAAACAGAAACGGAATCAGAAACCCGTAGCCGATACCCTCAAATTTATGGAACAGCATCACCCGTTCCCGCTTCTTAATAAACGCCGCCAACGCCAGACCCGCCGCAAACGACCCTACCACCAGGTTGATTCCCAATACTTCACCAATTAAAACCGTGCCGGCGATAATCATCAGCAACGTAGTTACCAACCCGTCTTCACTGTCGCCGACCAGCCGGGTAAACAGATTGGCCAATAACGGCACAATCAGCATAGCGGCAACCAGATACACCACCACCACCGTTAAAAACCCCGCCATAAAATATTCGCCGAACACGTCCGGATGCGAATCGAATATCGACAAAGTTTTCTTTACCGTCTCGCCGCCGTTGCCGCCCATTTGAACCCGGCGCATCTGCACCGCCACCGCCAGCAGAACAATACTGGCAATGTCAGTAACCACGGTGGAAATCAGCACCGACGCCCCGAATTTCGTCTGCCCCAGCTTTAACTCTCTAATCACCGGGAACACAATCCCCACCGAGTGCGACGCGAACAGCGACGCATACAATAACTTGCCCGGTAAATCCTCCGGCCGGAAATACGCATACACCAAAAATCCCGTGGCCGCCGGAATCATAAATGTCATAACGCTAAGCATCGCCGTGGGCAGTTTAACGCTGGACAACGACTTGAAGTCCGCCTCCATCCCCGCCAACGCCATTAAAAACACCAGTCCCAGCGAGCCTAACGAGGCAATCAGATTATTGGTATGATTTGCCACCACCGCCGCCGACTCCGGCGTAAGAAACTGCAACCAGTCCGACATTTTCCCCACAACATCCACGCCCCCCGGACCAATCAGCATCCCCACCAGCAAGAGGGCAATTACACTGGGAATTTTAAATCGGCGCAACGCCAGCGGTGCCAACGTCATAAATACCATAAAAGCCATAAAAACTATTAAAAAAATCTCATTATTCATAATACAGCAACGGTCTCCCAACTAAAAATTATTTTTAGTAATATAGTGTTATAACTGTCAGGTACAAGTTTTAAATGAACTTTTTTTATGTTTTTTATATTGCATTCCGGCGGTTTTCAGGCTATATTTTTGTTAAGATATGAAAGGATTTAAAATATGTTTAAACTGCAGTTGGCATCTACGGATAAAGATTTTGTTTTAGTGAGAAATTTGGCGGAAGAGATCTGGCCGGGCGTTTACGGCACCATTTTATCCAATACTCAAATTGCTTATATGATAGAACTTATGTATGCCAAGCCAATTATTGCCGCCGAAGTCGCCGCCGGCATTAAATACTATTTGGCGATGTCCGGTAAAACCCCTGCCGGCTATCTTTCATTCGGTCAATCCGCAGATGACCCGGAAACTTTAAAACTCCATAAGTTATATCTGCATAAAGAGTTTCGCGGTAACGGTTTTGGCAAAAAAATGATTCAGTTTGCCATTGAACAAGCCCGCCAAGATGGTTATAAAAAATTGAAACTGAACGTCAATAAAAATAATGCCGCCAGTATTGCGGTGTATAAAAAATGCGGTCTTAACATGGACTCCGCCGTTACAGTGGACATCGGCAACGGCTTTTTTATGGACGATTACGTTTTTTTCATCAATTTATAATTTTATTTTACAAAAAAGTGGCTTTGCGGTATTGCTTTTATTAAAAAAGTGGCTATCTTATTTATTTCTTTAAAATAAAAAATATACATATAATTTGTGTTAAGGAGTTTATATTATGAAAAACATTACTGCGGAAGACACTAAGAATTTATTCTCTCAGTATGTTCTGCCGACTTATGCACCTAAACTGGTTTTTGCTAAAGGTGAAGGTGCTTATTTATACGATACTACCGGTAAAAAATATCTGGATTTTGCCGCCGGCATCAGCGTGTGTAATTTGGGGCATTGCCATCCGAATGTAACTAAGGCGATCTGTGAACAGGCCGCCACATTGGTTCACGTGTCAAATATTTATATGAATACCGTGGCGCCCCGGCTAGCGGAAAAACTCATCAGTTTCGGGTTTGACGGTAAAGTGTTCTTTGCCAACTCCGGCGCCGAAGCCAATGAAGGCTTGATTAAATTGGCCCGTAAATGGGGAAACGCTACCGGACGTAATGAAATTATTGCCATGGAAGACTCTTTTCACGGCCGTACTTTAGCCACTTTAGCCGCCACCGGCCGCAGTAAATACCGGAAGGGTTTTGAACCTGACGTAGAAGGTTTTAAACACGTTAAGTTTAATGATATCAACGCCTTAAAAGCGGCAATCACCCCCAATACCTGTGCCGTGTTAATGGAACCTTTACAGGGTGAAGGCGGCATTATCCCCGGCGATAAAGAGTATTTAAAGCAGGTGCGTGAACTGTGCAACGAAAAAAATCTGATGCTGTTGTTTGATGAAGTTCAGTGCGGCATGGGGCGGATGGGTACGCTGTTTGCACATCAGAGCTTCGGCGTGGTGCCGGATGCTTTCTCGATGGCTAAAGCGCTGGGCAACGGCTTTCCGATCGGGGCGTTTGCGGTACGCACACCGTTTACTGATGTTTTGGCTCCGGGTACACACGCCTCCACCTTCGGGGGTACGGCGTTGGCCAGTGCAGCGGCGTTGGCTACATTGGAAACTATTGAGTCGGAACATGTTCTGGACAATGTAAATAAAATGAGTGAATTTCTGTTCAGTGAACTTAAGCGGATTACCAAGCCGTACAGTTTTGTAAAAGACGTGCGTGGTAAAGGCTTAATGATCGGCATTGTTTTAGATTCCAGTGCCGCACCGCTGCAGGAACTCTTGTTTAAATATGATTTAATTACGTTGACGGCTGGAGAAACGGTATTGCGTTTGTTGCCGCCGTTGATTATTACCCGTGAACAGTGCCAGTGTGCGCTGAATGCGATAGAACAAGCCTTGGCCGAGTTTGCGGCCAAAAAATAAGGAGTAATAACTATGAAAAAGGACTTGCTCACCTTAAATGACATTAATCGGAATGATTTGGAAAATATTTTTGAATTAGCCGCCAAATTAAAGCGAGATCGGGCGGTTTCAACCTATAAGCCATTGGCCGGTAAGAGCATCGGCATGATTTTCGCCAAATCTTCAACCCGTACCAGAGTCTCTTTTGAGGTAGGTATTTACGAACTTGGCGGCAATCCGATGTATCTGGATCAAGGTAAAATGCAGGTTGGCCGCGGCGAAACGGTGGCGGATACCGCTAAGGTGCTGAGTCGTTTTCTGCACGGCATTGTCATCCGGACATTTTCACATCAGGATGTGGAAGAGTTGGCTCGTGAAGCCTCGATTCCGGTGGTTAATGCGTTGACCGATGAATACCATCCGTGCCAGATTCTGGCCGATTTACTGACAGTTAAAGAGTATTCCGGACAGGTGGAAAATGTAAAAATGGTCTTTTCCGGCGACGGTTCCAGCAATATTTGCAACTCGTTAATGCTGGCCAGTAAACTTACCGGTATGGAGCTGGTGGTGGCGGCGCCGGAGGCGTTTCGTCCACGGGCCGACATTATGCAGAAATGCCCGAATGTAAGCTGGGAAACTGATCCGGTGAAAGCGGCCAAAAATGCGGATTATCTGTATACCGATGTTTATGTGTCAATGGGTTTTGAAGAAGAGTCCAAAAAACGTATGCCGATTTTAAAACCGTATCAGGTTAGTACCGCCATGATGAGTGCGGCCCATAAAAACGCCAAATTTTTACACTGCTTACCGGCTCACCGCGGGGAAGAGGTAGCGGCGGAAGTTATGGATTCGCCGGCCAGTATTGTATTTGACCAGGCGGAAAATCGTCTGCACGTGCAAAAAGCCGTGCTTGGTCTGATTTTTGACCAATTAAATTAATATTTAAGGTTTTAATATCATGGCTGTTATAGAAATGTTTCTGTTAGGTTTCGGCGTGTCCATCGATGCCTTCAGTGTTTCAATTTCCGGCGGCATGATAGAACGCCGTCATCCGTGGAAAAATGCAGGTTTGGCGGCGTTATTCTTTGGTTTTTTTCAAATGCTAATGCCGGTGGCCGGTGGTTTTTTGGGTGAAAAACTGGGTGGAATATTCAACAGTTTAGACCATTATATCGCCGCGGTACTACTGTTTGCCATTGGCATAAAAATGATTTATGAAGCGTTAAAACATCAGGGCTGTGAGTCGCCCGGAAGTTCCAACCCGTTTAGAATAAAGCCATTATTTATTTTAGCCATTGCCACCAGTATTGACGCTATGGCGGTAGGAGCCTCAATAACTTTTGGCGGGCATAATTTTTGGGATATTCTCATTCCGGCGGCGTTGGTAATGGGCGGCTTAACGGCGCTATTCTCATTCACCGGAGTCTGGATTGGGCGTTTTTTCGGCTGTATATTCGGCAATCGCATGGAAATAGTGGGTGGATTAGTACTGATTGGCATTGGAATCAAGATTTTATATGACCATCTTGGCAATTAACTCTTGAAAATCCGTTGATTTGTTGCTATATTCTACCTATAAAGATTTACAAATTATTATTTTTACGGAGGATTAAGACTATGGCTTCACAAACTGCGGCTCCCGGCAACTGTATAAATGAATTAAGTCACATTGGCTCTCCGGCGGCGACCTCCGGCGATATCTGGCGGATCTTCCGCATTATGTCCGAATTTGTCGAGTCATTTGAAGCCATGCAGAAATACCAGCGTTTAATCTCGGTATTCGGCTCGGCACGCACTAAAGAAGAGGCTAAAGAGTATCAGGAGGCCATGAAATTAGGCACACTATTAGCTCAAAACGGTTACGGCGTCATCTCCGGCGGCGGCGGTGGAATTATGGAGGCCGCCAACCGTGGAGCCAAGAACGTCGGCGGTGTATCCATCGGCTTGAATATTGACCTGCCGCACGAGCAGAAACCTAATGAGTATCAAAGTGAAGAACTGTTTTTCCGTTACTTCTTTGTGCGTAAAGTCTGCTTTTTAAAATACGCCGTAGGAGCGGTATTTTTTCCGGGCGGCTTCGGCACGCTGGATGAGTTTGCCGAAACCATCACCATGATTCAAACCAATAAGATGAACCGCATTCCGGCCGTGTTGGTGGGGAAGAAATACTGGCATAGTCTGCTGCGCTGGATTCGGGATAATATGGAGCAGAACGGCTATATTTCCGATAATGACGAAGAGTTGTTTAAAATTGTGGAAACGGCTGAAGAAGCATTGGCGTATATTGTTCAGTGTCATCAGTTTGGCATTCAAAATACCGTCAAAATGTAGTGTAAATATTTTACTTAACCATGGTTGTTAATAACCCTGTTAAAAACCTGTCAGTTTTATGTTAAGAAGCTGTAAGTAAAAAATAGAGACTAAAATTGTTCACTGTGCGTTTACAGATTATACACAGTTTTGTTAAGGTGATTTTGAGCTTAAAATGGCAGTTGTTCACATATTAACAGAGTATATTAATAATAGTATTTTAATTACAAAATATATTTAATATTATAGCGGCAAACTAAACACGCGGCAAGATTCGGAGTTTTCATTGCCTTGAGTTGACAGGATAAAGAAAATAAAAAAAGGATATAATTATGCGTGAAATTGCGGCATTTATTCGCCGATTGTTTCGGGATTTGTTTATAGAAGTCAAAGATTTTGAGTTGTCGGTAGCGAACGGCAATAATTTTAATTCCGGAATTGAGGTGGAAAATTTGGATTATTCGCCGATAAAAGTCGGTGATACTTGGGGCAAAGATTATGAAGTGGCATATTTTCATGCCGTTGGAGAGATTCCGAAAAATTGGAAGAACAAAGAAATTGCCGCCGTACTGAATTTTAAGGGCGAAGGACTGGTGTTTGATGCCGCTGGAAAGGCGATCCACACATTGACCGATGCGTCGGTATTTGACCCGGATTATAAAAAAGAGTTGTTTTGCGCCGTTAAAAAAGCCAAGGGCGGGGAGTCTTTGGAATATTATATTGAATGTACCGCCAACGGTTTGTTCGGCATGAGTTATGATACCGACCCGGATGCTAAAGAAAAAGCTCCGCACGGCAGTTACAGTTCCACGGTGCAGAAGGCGTATTTCGGCGTATTTAACCGCAGTGTATGGAATTTGATTTATGATTTGGAAGTTTTGTACGGTTTATATGGCGCTTTGCCGGAGAATGATTACCGTAAACGTAAATTAGCGGCGATTCTAACTGGTGCTTTTACCTCATACTGTAACAACCCGGATAATGCCGAAGCCGCCCGCACAGTGCTGAAAGAGGCGCTGGAATGGCGTGCGGCGGCCAGTGCGGTGAATGTAACCGCCATTGGTCATGCTCATATCGACACGGCGTGGCTGTGGCCGATGAGTCAGACGGTCAAAAAATGTGCACGTACATTCAGCAGTATGTTGAGTTTAATGGACGAATATGAAGATTTCACTTTTGGGGCGTCGGCGGCGTGTCATTATGAATTTGTCAAGCAGGAGTACCCGGAGCTGTATGAACGGGTCAAGCAGATGGTGAAGTCCGGCCGCTGGGAGCTGCATGGCGGGATGTATATAGAGGCGGACTGCATGATAACCGGCGGCGAATCGCTGGTGCGCCAGTTTGTTTACGGTAAAAATTTCTTTATGGACGAGTTTGGAGTGGAGGTTAAAAACTTGTGGCTGCCGGATGCATTCGGTTATTGCGCCAGTTTGCCGCAAATCATTAAAAAAAGTGGTTGTGATTACTTTTTAACTCAGAAAATATCTTGGAATGACACCAACAAATTCCCTTATCACTCACTTTATTGGGATGGAATTGACCATAGTAAGGTGTTGACTCATTTTTTACCGGAAGACGGTTATAACAGTACGATGAAGCCGAAAAGCCTGATTTACGGGCAGAACAGTTATAAAGAGTCGCATATAAATAATGAATTTATCTCGTTGTACGGCATTGGAGACGGCGGAGCAGGTCCGGCGGCGGAGCATGTGGAACGGGGATTGCGGATGCAGAATTTAGAAGGCCTCCCAAAAGTAAAGTTTGGCCGGGCCGACGAATTTTTTAAACGGATGAGTAAATTTGATTCGTATCCGACTTGGGCAGGGGAGCTGTATCTGGAACTTCATCGCGGGTGTTTAACCACGCAGGGACGCAATAAAAAATTTAATCGCTTTTTAGAGGAAGAGTTACAGCAACTGGAGATACTGTTCAGCTGTATGCCGTTGGATGAATATCCGGCGGAGTTAATGGAAAATTTGTGGAAGAATTTGCTGATAAATCAGTTCCATGATATAATTCCGGGTTCAAGTATTACCGAAGTTTATCGAGACACGGATGAAGAGTATCATGTTATGGCGGATTTATGTGAGCGTTTGCGGCAGCGGCTGGGATTTGATTTGTTCAGTGGTAACAGTGAATATTTAAGCATTGTAAATACGCTGAGTTATAATAATCAGATTCTGGCACCGGTTCCAGAAGATTGGTGCGGAGCGGAAACCTTAGACGGAAAAGTATTACCGGTGGCGGACCATAAAGTTTTAGTTGATATTAAAGCATTAAGCTGTACGGTGTTAAAGAAGTCGGAACAAGATAGTACACTGAAAAATAAAATTACCGGCGAGATGATTCTGGAAAACTCGCAGGTTAAATATACGTTTAATTCCAATGGTGAAATTGTAGGTATATTTGATAAGGAAAACCGGCGTGAATGGCTGGAAAAAGGGCAAAAATGTAATGTTTTCACATTATACAGTGATTATCCGGATTTTTATGAAGCGTGGGACATTAATAAAAGCTATCGGGAGCAGATTGCGGGCGGCGGCGAGCTGGTAAAAATGGAAAAAACGGCCGAAAACAGTTTGTATTCCGCCTTAAAAATGGAGTTTAAAATCAATAAAAGCCGACTGTGGCAGACGGTTACGTTAAAAGAAAATTCCAAGCTGATTCAGTTTGATACTCAAGTTGACTGGCAGGAGTGCCGTAAAATGCTGCGGGTGAGATTTGAAACTGTAATTAACGCACCAGATGCGAGTTATGACATTCAATACGGTTATTATAAACGGCCGAATAATTTAAATACCAGTTGGGAACAGGCCAAGTTTGAGGTTTGCTGTCATAAATATTTTGATATGTCGGAATACAAATACGGGGTGGCGTTGCTGAATAACTGCAAGTACGGATGCCATGTGGAGGGGAAG
>CAZEHZ010000071.1:0-11391 GCA_964512385.1 uncultured Victivallaceae bacterium
CTTGCGAGCCCGGATGAGGGCTTGCAAGCACGGGACGGCGGCAAAAAGTAACCCAAGCAAAAAAAACTTAAAAAGCCGACAAAACTTCCCTCTAAAAAAAACTCGGAGGGCGATTTGCCGATGAACACACATTGAAACGCAGTTTTTGCGCAGGAGAAATGGATGAATTTCGAGTTTTGCCGAGGAGGAGGTGAAGGAGTGTACACACGTACACGACTGAACAAACGACGACCGCAAGGCTCGAAAGTCGCCATTTAGCCAAGCAAAAACGAACCGCCACGTTTGGCGGCGGGGAGAGGGGTTGGGGGAGGTGAGAAATCGCCCCAAAAAACTACTTAACACGCTAAAAGAAACACGGCATACCACGAGTTCTACCACCGAAACCGACGTTCGGCCCTCCTCCCCAAAAAGGCTCAATATGCTCAAAGAAATTAATTTAATCGGAGCAAAGTTTTACTGTATCCATGGCATCTTTGGCATAGGTGGCGCCAATGGAGTGGGCATAATCGGCATCAACGGCGGCACCGCCGACGATAAAGCGGACATTGAGTAATTCCTCTTCCTGAGCCAGATTAATCACTTCTTTCATGCGGGGCATGGTGGTGGTCATTAAAGCCGACAAGCCGCAAAAGCGGGCGTTGTGTTCTTTTATGGCGGAGATAATTTTGGTGGCGGGAACGTCTTTGCCAAGGTCGATAACCTCAAACCCGTAATTGCGTAACATTAACGCCACAATATTCTTACCGATATCATGAATATCGCCTTCAACGGTGGCGATAATCACTTTTTCCTGTTTTTGTGCAGAGCGGGATTCGGCGAGTAAGGGTTCAATTTTGTGCATGGCGGCCTGCATAGCGTCGGCACTGCGCAGGAGTTGGGGCAGAAAGTATTTTCCGGTGCTGAACAGTTCGCCAACTACGTTAATGCCGGCAATCAAAGCCAAAGTCATGATATCGTTGGCCGATTCGTTGTGATTTAAAGCATCGTCCACCGCGGGCAACAGGTTGGCGGAGTCGCCGCTGATGACTAAATTTTTCACGGTTTCCAGTGGTGAAAGTTGTTCAGCGGAATGTGATTCCGTGGGGGTTGACACGGCGGACGGCGGCAGATTGCTGAATAGATTCAAATAATCTAAACACGACTCATCACGGCCGCGCAAGGCTTCGGCGGCTAAGCGGGCGGTTTGCAGTTCGCCGCTGGCGGGATTGGCAATCACGCTGGACAAACCTTTGGTCATTGCCATAGCTAAGAATGTGGAGTTCAAAACTTTGCGTTCCGGCAAGCCGAAACTTACATTGGAGAGTCCGCCAGTAGTGCCGCAACCAAAATCGTTGGCCGCCCAATCGATTAAATCCAAGGCGGCTTTCCCGGCGGAGCCGTCGGCGGCCACGGTCATTACCAGCGCATCCACCAGCACATCCTGTTTGCGATAACCGTATTGGCTGGCGGCGGCAAAAATCTGTTTTACACATTCAATGCGTTCGGGCAGAGTGGCGGGAATGCCGGAGTCCGCCACCGGGAGCAGAATCAACATCGCTCCATATTTGGCGGCAATCGGCAATAATTTTTCGATTCGTTCTTTTTCGGCGGAAATGGAGTTCAGCAACGCCCGCCCCGGATAGCGGCGTAACGCCAGTTCCACCACCTCCGGCGTGGTCGAGTCGATACACAGGGGTAAATCGGTTACGGCCATCACTTTTTCCATGCAAGCCAGCATCATGGCTTTTTCGTCAATCCCGCCCAAGCCCAGGTTCATATCTAAAACTCCGGAACCTTGAGCGGTCTGTTCACGGGCAAATTGCGTGGCCAAGTCTAAACTGCCGCTGCGCAGTTCGGCCTGCAACTTCTTTTTTCCGGTCGGGTTAATGCGTTCGCCGATAATCTGGAGTTTGCCGTCTTTGGCGAGCGAGGTAACTCTGGACGCACTGCATACCAGCGATGATTTTTCGGCCTTTATCACCGGCACAGGCTCAAATTTCAATGCCTCGTTTAACGCCTTAATATGGGCTGGCGATGTACCACAGCAACCGCCGGCAATGCTGACTCCGGCGGCGGCGAACTGCGGTGCAAATGCCCCGAATTCCGCCGGACTCATTTCAAACACCGTGCGATCGCCCACTAATTTGGGCATTCCGGCATTGGGTTTGGCAATCAGCGGAATTTCGGCATAAGGCTTAATGGCGGCCAGCAGTTTTAACATCTGCTCCGGGCCGGTGGAGCAGTTACAGCCAAACGCATCGGCGCCCAGACTCTGTAACGTAATCAGCGAACTTAACGCATCATTGCCGGACAATGTCCGCCCGTATTGGTCAAACGTCAGCGTAATAATAACCGGCAACTGCGGAGCCGACTCTTTAGCGGCCAGTAACGCCGCCCGGCACTGCTGTAAATCCAGCATGGTTTCAATGGCCAATCCATCGGCGCCGCCGGCGGCCAAGGCGGTAATCTGTTCCTTATAAATATCCACCAACTCTTCAAAATCCAAACTTCCCCACGGCTTTAAAAACTCGCCGGTAGGGGAAATATCGCCGAAGACCAGACCTTTGCCGACGGCGTTTTGCTTAGCATTATACGCCAAAGCGGTGTTGATTTCCGCCAAACGGTCGGCCAGACCGAACTCGGCCAATTTGCAACGGTTCCCGCCGAAACTGGGGATATACACAATATCGCTCCCGGCGGCAAAATAGGCGTTATGAATATTATTGATAACTTCCGGATGCTCAAACACATAGAATTCCGGAGAAACTCCGGTCGGCATTCCGGCTTTCACCAGTTCCGTACCGGTGGCGCCGTCTAAAATTACAATTTTCCGGCTGACGAGTTGTTTAAATTCAGTTTTATTCATAACAAAATACCATCCTATTCCGTAGCAATGCCGATAACGGCGGTTATACTTTTTTCCGGCCGCATGAACATTTGCGGACTAAGCGTCATACCGATTTTTTCCATCGGCAGTAAACGAAAAAAATCCTGCTGTGCCGTAATCGCCCAGTTGCCGTATCCCGGCGAAAAACGCATGGGATTCAAGGCTAAATGCAAACGCATAAATTGTTGTCTTAAACATAGTTCCAACTTGTCGGCGGCGGCTTCCACCGACTCACTGCCGACGGCATCAAAAATCACTCCGTCGGCACTGTTTCCGGCGGCAAACAACTTTTTAGTCTGCGTGGTCAACTCCTCGCCCAAAGTAATGCCGAACATCACCGCCTGCGAACAGCCCCGCAAATTGTCGGCCAGTTTAGCGGAGTGCCATTCGGTTTGGTCGGCCAGAATGACTTTATCCGCTTCCACCGTCAAATCCACCGTGGTATAGCACCCGGCAAAACGGCAGTATTGGAACGCCTGTTCCATTATTCCACGCAAACGACGCTTTTCGCTCTCTTCCAAGGCTTTCAGCCGGGTTTTTAAGCGAATCAGCACCGCTTTTTCCGGCAATTCCACGCCGGACACGGGAATAATTTTAGCAACACTCATGCTTAGCCGCCTCGATTAACGCCGCGCAAATCTGATGCAGTTCTGCTTCCGTCATCACAAACGGCGGCATGGTATAAATTATATTACCGAACGGGCGCAACCAGCAACCTTTGGCGGCAAAAAACTGCGTTAATTTATCCCCATCCACCGGATTTTTCAGCTCAATCGCCCCGACTGCACCCATAATGCGGACATCTTTTACCGCCGGAAAATTCTTTGCTTCACTCAATTCCGCAATCAGTTGATTTTCAATATTCTGCACCTGCGTTTGCCATTGGCCGCCGTTAAATATATCCAGCGACGCATTGGCGGCGGCGCAGGCCAGCGGATTGGCCATAAAGGTCGGCCCGTGCATTAACGCATACGGTGCGGCCGCCGAAATTGTCTCGGCCACAATATTGGTACATAACGTGGCGGCTAACGTGATATGCCCCCCCGTCAAGCCTTTACCGACGCACATAATATCCGGCTCCACGCCGGCTAGTTGGCAGGCAAACATCGTCTGCCCCAAACGACCGAATCCGGTGGCGATTTCATCTAAAATCAATAAAATGCCGAACTCGCTGCACACCTTACGCAACTCCTGCAAATACTCCACCGAATAAATCCGCATACCGCCGGCACCCTGCAGTAACGGCTCAATAATCACGGCGGCGATTTCGTGCTGATTCTGCCGCAGAATATCCCGCATGGGTTGTAAAGCGGCGACGGCGGAAACCGCTTCATCCCGCAATGGCGGCGGCGGCGCAATGTAGTGCTGAGTAAGCACATGCGAGAAAAATTGGTGCATGCCGCCACCCTTACTGCCGCCTAACGCCATAGTTGCAAAAGTGTCGCCGTGATAAGTATGTTCCACGGTTAAAAATTTGGTGCGTGAGCGTTCATTTTTAGCATAAAAATATTGTAACGCCATCTTCATTGCCACTTCACACGCCACACTGCCGGAGTCGGAATAAAACACCTTATCCAAATTCTGCGGCGCCATCTTTAACAATTTGGCCGACAATTCCGCCGCCGGTTGATGCGTTAAGCCGCCGAACATAATATGCGGCATGTTGTCCAGCTGTTTTTTCATGGCGTCCACAATTTCCGTCCGTTTATGGCCGTGCGCCATACACCACCAACTGGAGATGCCGTCCAGCAAAACCCGACCGTCGTTTAAGGTGATTTTTACCCCTTCGGCACTTTTTACCGGCAAACAAAGCCGGGGTTTAATCGTGCCGGAATACGGGTGCCAGTTGTGAGCATGGTCAAATTGAATCCACTCTTGTTCGGTCATTTTTCACCTCCATTTGCGGTAAATAAGCCACTGAAGTCGGGGGTGGGGCAGAATTTGCCGTTTTGATAATGCGGGCTTAAGCAAAACGCACATTCCGGGTAGTGTTCGCCGATATATTCCCGTAAGAATTTTATGGTGTCCGGCCCGATAACGGGGTCGGCTTCCGGCCAGGCATTGTATAAAACCCCGGCAATTTTCATGCCGCGCTTAGCCGCCGCCTCCAGCGAAAGCAACGTATGATTGATGCTCCCCAGTTTGCCGGAAGTTACCAGCAGCAACGGCCAATTTTGCCGGGCCGCATAATCAATGGTTAAAAGGTCTCTGGTCAGCGGCACCATCAAGCCCCCCGCGCCTTCCACAATCACATAATCGAATTGTGACTCCACCTGCTTTAACGCCGCCTCAATTTTGTTAAAATCAATCGGTCGCCCGTCCAGTTCGGCCGCCAGATGCGGCGACGCCGGATAAGTGTAGACCTCCGGATAGGTCAATTTTGCCCGATCTAAATCCGACTCCGGCATCTCCGCCAATTTTCGATGAGCATCAATATCGATACTTCTGCCATCCGGACTGCCGGTTTGAATCAGTTTAAACGAGGTAACTTTTTTACCGAGGTCAAACAGATACTTCACCAGTGCCGCCGTAACATACGTTTTACCGGCATCAGTATCAATGCCGCTTAAAAACCAAGTTTGCCGCTTTGCCATAATTTACTCCTTTCCGGCCACAATATAGACCGGATTATAACTTAACCGCACTTTGCCGTCTGCCCGGCCGAACTGCGTTTGATAATCATTTATAAAGGCGTTTAACCGCTGTTTATTCCAGCGAGCCGCCGCAATGCCGTTTACGCCCGTATCCCGCAAATGCCGCAACACCGCCAATGGCGACTCTAATTCAAGCTCCACCGTAACCGACTCTACTTCAACATGTTTAAAATATTTCCCCAGCCAACTCCGCCATTGAGCCTCCGGCGGATATGCCAGCCCGACTTGGGTAAGCTGTTTTATCTCCGGCAGATTATCGCCGCCAAAGGTGCTGAACGCCAGAACTCCGGCGGAACTTAATGCCGACGCACATTTTTGAATCACCATTTCCGGCGCGGCCATCCACTGCATCGTCGCTCCGGAAAGCACTAAATCGAGCTTCTCCGGCCACGCAATATTTTCTACATCGCCGGGCAAAAAGCGGGCGTTATTCAGTGTTTCCAGCACTTTTTCGCCGCTTTCCGGCACTAAGTCGTTCAGAATATATTCGTCAAAACTTAACTGCACGGCGGCCAGCCCGGTCAAGGTTCCGGCGCCGCAGCCAAACTCAAAAATGCGCTTAAACCCGGTACCGTATTGGGTTTGCAATTTTTCCAGCAACGTACCCGCCATCGTCCGCTGAACCTGAGCGGCCTCGGCATAACTCGCCAACCGGCGGGCAAACCGCTGTTTTATCAACGCTTTATCCAAACTTCACCGCACTTTCTAAAACATTATATAAATAATGCGGTGCATCCACCACCACCGGTTCATGCCCCACGCTCCGCCAGAAACGCTGTTGATTTTCTAAAGCAAAAATTTTGTCCTGTTCGCCGGAAATCACCAGATTGTAAATATTTTCCGGCGTTGGCGTGGTTAAAATCCGTTGTTGGATTGCCGCCAGCTCCGCCTGTTCCGCCGTGCAGTCGGCGTTGGCCGCCAACTCTACCGGCAACCCGATGCGACGGTTAAATTTCTTGCGGCTCACCTCATTCCAACCCTCCAGCGTGGCCTGAAAAATCGCTTTGGGAATCCCCATTTGGTCATCAATCGGTTTTAAAGTACCGTTCAACGCCGTGGCCGAGGCCAACTTATATTTTTTTAAGCTCACCGCCGCCTGCCACACCCCCAGCGACCACGCCAGCAGATGTATCCGGTCAAAATGGCGCAAATCTAAATCCAACTCCTCATCCGTGTAGTCGTAAACCAAATAGCACGGCATATTTTCCGGCAGAAACTTAGCCCCGCCCAATCGGGACACGCCACCGGCAAAACCGTCAAATATCACCAGGCACGAGGTCATTTGGTCGCTGATTTGATTTACTTTAACTACTTTCATTTTAACATATCTCCAATCCGTTCAATCACGTTTTCGGATTGAGCGGCGTTTAAGCTGAACCGCAATCTGGCCGTACCCTGCGGCACCGTGGGCGGCCGCACCGCAAACACCAGGAGTCCGGCGGCCCGGAATTTCTCCGCCAAGTCCAACGCCGCCCGGTTTTTGCCCACAATCAGCGGCACAATCTGTGAATTGCCCAACGTGCTGTAGCCGTGCCGGGTTATCACCTGCCGCAACGCTTCGCCCAACTTGTGCAATTTTATTCGCCGTGCATTCATGGTCAACTGTTTTTCAAAGATAAAATTGCTCCACATCGCCACAATCGGCGGTAATGCCGTAGAGAAAATAAATGACCGCATGTGATTGATTAAATACTCTTTCAGCAGTTGAGAAGTGATGCAGTAAGACCCCATCGAGCCGAACGCTTTGCCGAACGTGCCGACCATTACATCCACCTCATCCAGCAGATTCAAGTGGTGGCACAAACCCAAGCCCTGTTCGCCGCAAACCCCCACGCTGTGGGCTTCATCTATCACCAATACGGCGTTATACTGTTTTTTCAGCCGCACCAGCTCCGCCAGATCCGCCGTATCGCCATCCATGCTGAAAATAGACTCCGACACGATAAACGCCTGTTGATTCTCCAGTGCGGCTTGCTGAAGCAGATGTTCCAAATGTTTGTAATCTAAATGCTTATACCGCTTATAGCCGCCTTCGCACAAGCGCAGACCGTCAATAATGCTGGCGTGATTTAATTTGTCCGACAACACCACACTGTCCCGATTAGTCAATGCGGGCAGAATCCCGATATTGGCATGATAGCCGGAGTTAAACGCCAATGCCGCCTTATTATAATGGCGTTCCAACGTTGCTTCCAGCTCCGTAAAACCGTGATGACTGCCGCCCAGCAGACGGGAACCGGTGGCGGCCATCACCGGCGGATTATCGGCAATCCGGGCAAAAAACTCCTGTTTAAGTTCGGCGTCTCCGGCCAAGCCTAAATAGTCGTTGCCGGAAAAATTGGCAAAAATACGGCCATTGAATTCGGCCTCGCCATGCGGCAGTGTGGCTGTTTCCCGCAAGATGCGCAACTGGCCGTTTGCACTCAATTCGGCCTGTTCTTTACTGATTCTATCGATAAAATTCATAATATAAGCCTTCGATTTATATAAAGTCGTTATTAATATAGCTTAATCCCGGAAAAATAAAAGAGCTTATTGCAGTTTTCGGGCAAATTCCACCAATCGCATCAATTTACGCAACGGCGACAGATTGGCCGCAATATACGGCAGTTTGCCCTCCACACGGAACGGTTGGCCGGATGCCGTGCGGAACCATACGGCGCCGTCCGCCACGCACACATTCACATAACCACGCCGTGCCGCCAGAATCCGCACTAAAGTTACGGTAAATAAATTTTCCGCTTCAACGGGCAGTTTGCCGTAGCGGTCGGTAAACTCCTCTTTTAACGCCTGTAATTCGGTTTCCGAGGCGGCTCTCGACAGTTTACGATACGCCTCCACCCGCAGTCTTTCGCTCTCGATATAGGATGGGGGCAACGCCGCCGGCAACAATCCGGCTTCGGCCTCCCACGCAAAGCTGACAAATTCAATCGCCAAATCCACCTCCGGCAGAAACTCCACCTTTTCGCCCTTTAAATGCCGCACTTCATTACTCAGCAGTTGGCAGTACAGTTCAAACCCGATCGCCTTTACATGGCCGGACTGCTCCTGCCCCAGCAAATTACCCGCCCCCCGAATCTCCAAGTCCCGCAAGGCAAGTTGAAACCCCGCTCCTAAATGAGTGTAGCGGCGAATGGCGGCAATCCGTTTGCGCCCGTCCAAGGTCATTATTTCGGTTTTCGGCACCATCAGGCAAGCGTAGGCCTGATTGATCCACCGGCCAACCCGCCCCCGCAGTTGATAAAGTTCCGCCAAGCCGAAACGGTCGGCACGTTCAATCACAATCGTATTGGCGTTGCGCACGTCCATGCCGGACTCAATAATAGTGGTGCAGACTAAAATGTCAATTTCGCCATTTAGAAATCTGGCCATAATCATTTCCAAATCATCTTCCGCCATCTGGCCGTGCGCAATCTCAATCCGGGCTTTGGGGAAATTACGGCGCAGTTTGTCGGCGCAGTTTTGAATGGTTTTTACCCGGTTGTACAAATAATACACCTGCCCGCCACGCAGTAATTCGGCATTTATTGTGCTGAATAACGTGCCGTCATTTTCATCGCAGATAATGGTTTTGACCGGCAGTCTTGCCCGGGGCGGCGTCATAATGGTGGACAAATCTCTGGCTCCGGCCATCGCCATATACAACGTGCGCGGAATCGGCGTGGCGGACATCGCCAGCACATTAACGTCGGTACGCAACTGCCGCAACCGCTCTTTGTGCTTAACCCCGAAACGCTGTTCTTCGTCAATAATCACCAGCCCCAGATTGGCAAATTTCACATCTGCATTGCACAAGCGGTGCGTACCGATAATAATATCCACCTGTCCGGCCGCCACTTTACGTAAAATCGCATGCTGTTCCGCCGTTGAACGGAATCTGGACACCATGTCGATATGAATGCCATACCGGGCGAACCGCTCCTGAAAGCTGTAAAAATGCTGCTGAGCCAACACGGTAGTCGGAGCCAGCACCGCTACCTGATAGCCGGCATAAACCATGCGGAACGCCGCCTGCATAGCAACTTCAGTCTTACCAAAACCCACATCGCCGCACAACAACCGATCCATGGGGTGTTCGCCGGACAAATCGGCCTTTATCTCGTTTACCGACCGTTTCTGATCTACGGTAAGTTCAAAATCAAATGAATTTTCAAACGCCAGCTGTTCGTAATCCTCCGGCGGCAGCGGCAGATTTTTCACGCTGTACCGCACCGCCTGCATCCGCAACAAGTCGGCGGCGTATTCCCGAACCGACTTCATCGCCCCGATTTTATCATTGGTCCACTTTTTAGAATTCAGCCGATGCAGTGTAACCTTACCCGCCGCCCCCAAATATTTACTGACCAAATGAGCTTGATATAACGGCACATACAGTAATTTATCATCGGCATACTCCAGCACCATCACCTCACGCCGGGAACTGCGCCCGGCTAAAATCCGCAACCCCTTAAACCGACCGATGCCGTGAGTAAGATGCACCGCATAATCGCCTTCATTCAAGTCGGCCATAATATTGGAGTCGTCTATCTTCAGTTTCTGCCGTGGAATAAAATCAAAGCCCGCCTCCGCCGCCAGACGGCCGGAAAGATTAACGGCAAACAACTCTTTTTCATTCAAAAAAACTAATTTTTCCTCCGGCAGCAACACGCCGCACGGCAGTACGCCATGCACAATTTCCACCTTGTCCGCCGGAATATCATACACCGCCAGCCAACGGGCGGCATGGTCGGCGGCCTCGGCGTCTTTACCGCCAATCAACACCTTATAGCCGGTATTCAGCCACTGCTTGATTTGCGCCGCAATCTGTTCGCGCACCAGCTCCAGAGAACTTTCCATAACTTCGTCCGGCAACAGATTGGCCAGATGCGCCACCGCCGGAAATACCCCGAAATCTCCGGTTTTTTTCCGTTTCTTACCCGTTGCCCCCGCCGCATCCTGCCATTCGCTGCGCCGAGCCGCCGGAATCCGGCCAAAACGGGTAACAAACGCCGTAAGTTCTTCCGGTCCCCCGAAATTCTGAATATTCTGATACACCAGTTCCGGGTAAATCAATTTAACTTTACAGTGCAGATAATCGGCATAATCCGCAACGGTGGCGGTAAGTTGACTGGCGTCATTCAACGCTTTGCCGATAATACGATATTCGGCAATGCATTTTTCGGTACGCTGGGTCTCCGGCGAAAATTTGCGGATAGACTCCAATTCATCGCCCCAGAACTCCAGCCGCACCGGGAAATCCTCCGCCGGACTGAATATATCAATAATACCACCCCGCCGGGAAAACTCTCCGGCGCAACTCACCTCAAATTCATCATCATAATCCATGCCGACCAGCAGTTCAATCAGCGCCGTGAATTTTATGCCGCCATGCAGTTTTATCTGTAATTCATTGTTTTTTAAGCTTGCCGGCGGCGGCACCTTCTGCATAAAAGTTCCGGCGGCCAGTATCACCACCTGCGGCGGCGAGGTCAGCAAATTATGCAGTGCGGCGGCAAATTCAGACTCCGCCAGTGTTGTCAAAAGTTTACCGAACGGCAACTCCGGCAACAATTCGATGGCAATTTCCATATTCAGTGCGTCGGCAATCAGTTTTATGCCGCCGGAAAGCTGTTCCGCCGCCTTGCCGTTCGGCACAATAAACATCAGCGGCCGCCCGTCCGGGCATAACGAACACGCCGCATAAGGTAAAATTGCCTCATCCAGCTCTTGAAACGCCGCATCTGTACGCTTTTTTTGAAAAAAACTGAGAAAATCCGCCTGCCAACCACTCATAAAACTTGACTTTTTATTTTTACACACTATATTAAATGATTCCGAGTTGTAGGGCTTGGAATAATGTTATGTATAATATATACTGAAAGTTGACTTTTT
>CAZEHZ010000072.1:0-11320 GCA_964512385.1 uncultured Victivallaceae bacterium
GGTTAAGATATATTTTTTTAAGTTTTTTATATGTTTATTTACCTAATCTGACTTTGAAGCTACATAAAAGGTTACCTTTTTTCTGGCGGATATTTGAAAATCATCGTATAAGTGTTAATGTATATTGAATTAGTTACTTTATAAAAACAACAGGAGTATTATGATGCTGAAGGTATTGTGTCTGGGAATGGCGGCGGCGTTTTTAAGCGCCGGGTGTAGCACTAAAGCCACGCTGCCGGTGGCGGAGGATAAGGCGGAACAGTTGGAATTTACGGTTTCAATGCCATATCGCAGTTTTGCGGTTAATGCCGCCCTCCCCGGTGATTATTCGTTAATTGTCTTTCTGCATGGTGCTGGCGAGCGGGGCAACGATAATCAGGCGCAAATGATTCATGGCGTAAAAAACATTCTGGCTTATGCGGAAAAGAATCAGAAAAAATGTATAGTTTTGGCTCCGCAATGCCCGACAGCATGTATGTGGAGCGTGTGGGGCGGCGAGTTGACCGTATTCGGCGAAGCGGTGAAGATTTTAATTGACCAGTATTGCCAAAAGTATAATATCGACTCCAACCGCATATATTTAACCGGCTTATCAATGGGTGGTTATGGAACATGGTCTTTAGCAAAGACGTATCCGGAAATTTTTGCGGCGGCAATTCCAATTTGTGGCGGCGGTGATCCAGTGTGGGCTGAGCAACTGAAAAATCTGCCTCTGCTGGTTTATCACGGCGCCTTGGATGAAGTTGTGTCGGTGGAAAACTCCAGAAAAATGGTTGAAGCGCTGCAAAGTGTGAATGGTAATGTAAAATACATCGAGTATCCGGAAGAAAATCACGGTTCATGGATTCCGGCGTATGCCGACGATACCACTTTTGACTGGCTGTTCAGTCAGGTTAAAGCCCAGAAGTAACCCGCCAAAGTTAATTAGTCGATTATGCAAAAAGCACCGCGGCACCTTCCAGCGCAGGCATGTTTAATGCCGGAGCAACTATGCATAAAACATAGTTCCACGCTAAAAACCTTGCGTTTTTTATGCGCTTTTTTATGATTTAAGTTTTTGATTATTAAGAATATAGCCGGCTTTGCATAATCGACTAATAATGGTTGGCAATGCATTGTCGACTATTATTGACTATAATAGCCGCCATGAAATCAATTCAATTTTTCCGGTCATGCCGTTTATGCCGGTTTCTTCAAAATGCACCGCCAATTCCATGCTGCGCCCACGCAAACGACTCTCCAGCATTGGCCGCACCAATAACACGTAATAACCGGACTCCTTAAAACTAAATTCTTTATCAAGTTTTTCATACAATGACGAATCCACCAAATCCAGAGAAAATTTCAAAGTATACTGGTCGGCAATGACGGATTTAAAGGCGGCATCTATGTTTTTACGCTGGGCGGCATCGGCATCCAAGGTCAAATAAATCAGCTCTCGCGGCGCGGCAAAAATATTCGGTTTGGTTTGCGGAAAATTTTTACGCTGCAACCACGTTATCCGCCCGTACTCATCCGGCGGGAATAATTCGGTAAAGCCGGGAATCCAGGCATACTCTTCCGGAAATACTGCGATATCGTTGCGCGGCAAATTCTTACGCTGTAACTTTTCATATTCACGCTGTTCAAAACTTTTTTCTCTGGCTCCGGAATCGGTGTCTATATAATCCCATATCCGGGACTTAATCACCTTATACCGGGCCAAATCATTGGAGGTTTTTATGGTGTTTTCCACAAAGTCCAGCATGTCATCGGCGGTATCAACCTCCAGCTGAATGCCGCTGAAAAAGTCCACAATCCGAACTTCAAACCAATAATCAGTTAAACTGCTTTTAAAATAATGCACCCGGCCGTCGGCCACAAAACGTTCCGCCAAGTCATAATTAACTTCATCCAAATTGACTCGTTCCGGGTATAAGTTCAAGTCATTGGCCAACAGCCATATGGCTCTGGCGGCGGCACTTTCCAGCGCATAAGTGCCGTTTTCTGAACGCACGGCATAATCGGCCTGCAACCATAACCGCTGAGACCATACCGTCATCACGGCGGCCAGCAAAGCCAACAGCAACAACATCATCATGGCCGTAATCAAGGCGATTCCGGCCGAGGATTCTGAAGGTTTTTTACTCATAATTTGGCTCCTATTTCCGGCACCGTAATAAATTCCTGAACAAAATTCAGGCGGCGAAACCAGACCTCCTGCTCGCCGTTCTCCCATGTAACCGTTAATAAAACCGCCGCCGGCAAATGAGTCTGATTATCCATATTCCACTCATCAACCGCCGTCAGCGTGCCTTGTTCAAAACTGTAATAAGCAAATTTTATGCTCTGTACTTTTTCGCTCAAAACCAAAATTTTGGCGGGTTCTTCATCTTCGACACCCCATGTTGTATCGATGAAAAACGGTTGACTGGCATATTTTACCAATAACTTTCCATCCGACAGGTACAAATTAAAAAAAGTAATGCCGGCCATGTTACCATAATTAACCCGGTTTCGACTGACCGCCCATAACGAATCTTCCGTTCCGTCAAAACAGTTTTTCGCCCCGCCACCATCCGGGTTCGGGTAGGAAAACAACACAATATTACGCAGATAATTATCGGCAAAGTTTCCAATCTGCAGTCGCTCGTCCAATCGCCCGGTATTGCGGGACATTACCCGGTAAGAGGTTACCACCGTGCGGAAACTTAACGAGACCACCGTCAGCACCACCACCAATATCACGATGGCCAGCAACAACTCCAATAAAGTAAATTTTTTATGTGTATTTTTCATTTACTCACCGGCAGAATCCGTTCCATTTTTAAGGTGCGGCATAACTCTTTATCCTCATTATAAAGCTCCACCGTCATTACGCCAAGTTTAAAATCACCCAATGCTACGCTCATATTATCCGGCAAATCGGCGGCTTCGGTTAAAATCATTTTGGCGGTATATCCGGTGTACGGGAAAATCTCTTTTGGTATCTCCTCCTCGGTACTGACCAGTAAAAAATATTCCACCGCCTGACTGAGAATATGTTCCTCCAACGCCATGCGGTACGCCTTGCCGGTGCGCACTCTGGACAGCGAGGTGATATTTAACGTTACCCCCAGCCCCATGGCAAAGATTACCAGCGCGATGATAACTTCCAACAACGTGAAAAATCTATTTCTCCTCATCTTCATCATCCGCCTCCCCCCAGTCCGCCGGTTTGGTTTCGTAAAAATGTACACTGCCGTTCAACGGATTCAATACGGCAAAAACATCCTGCTTACCCAGCTGTAAATGCCAATTACGCCCGGCAGCCGCACCGTTGGGAAAAAACGTGGCAACAATTTCATAATCAACAACATTTTCCTTGTCTTCCGGCCAGTCAAACCCGGTAATATCGGTCATTTCCAGCACCTCTTCCGGGGTCGGTTCCGGCGGCGTAACGGCCAGCTTTCCGGCGGCGGGCAATTTTACCTGCCGACCACGTCGCGGTTCGCCCAACGCATCGGCACTATACTCCGCATCGGTGGTGGCGTAACGGTTTTGCGTGGTGATTTTACCGTAATCCGGCTCGTTCAATTCGGCTTTGGTAACAATAAAAAACACATTGTCGGAACCTCGATATGCAAGCTCCACCGGGCGATTATAAGTTACGGCCATTTCGGAGGCAAACGCATAAAGTTTTTCCACCCGTGCCGCCGTCTCTTTTAGCACGGCAAACGCCGGCATTTTAGACAACTGCCCGATTACTAATGCGCCGGCAATCACCATGATGAACATTACCACCAAAAGTTCCAGCAGCGTAAACCGAAAAACTTTCAATTTCATTTTTCTTCTGAATCGCCAATATCACTGCTGAAGATGTCGGCGCCGTCGCCGCTGCCGCCGGATTTTTTATCCGAACCGGTACAAACAATGTCAAAGTCGCCGGCCTTGCCCGGAAACGAAATTTTATAACTGCCGCCCCAAGGGTCTTTCGGCAGTTTGCCGTTGATATACGGCCCGGCCCAACGGGTATCATTATCAATATTTTTTATCAGACCTTCCAGCGTGGACGGATAGGTTCCCAGTTCCAAATAATAGTGGTCTACGGCATCAGCCAACAATTTACACTCGCTTTTGGCGGTTTGCACCCGTGCCTTTTTCATGTAATTCAAGTAAGCCGGGGTTACGGCTCCGGCTAAAATTACCAGCAGCATCAATACAATCATTACTTCCAGCAACGTAAAGCGACTTTTTCTTTTCATTTGTCCATCCTCCAATGTATATCAAAATTCATTCATTTCCAAAATAGTCATAAATACGGTAAGCACAACAATTAAAATCACTATTGCCAACGCCACCAATACTACCGGTTCAAACAACGCCAATAACCGTTTAATCTGCAATTTTAACCGGTTTTCCTGCGCCTGCGCCACTTTGGTCAACATATTGCCAACCTCGCCGGACTCTTCGCCAACCTGGAGCATTTGCAGTGCCTCGGTATGGATAAACTCGCTTTTCCGCATGCCGTCAGACAATTTACCACCGCCGCGTAATTCGCCGGCCATGTGACTGAACGACTCTTTTATCACCGAATTGTCCAACACGCCAATCGCAATTCTTATACTCGTCAGTAAATGCACATGACTTTGGAATAAAATTGCCAGCGTCCGAAAAAATCGACTCATCTGCGCCGTTTGAATCAATTTGCCCACCAAGGGCATTTTTAACAATTTCCGTTCCAGCATGGTGCGCTTTTCCGGCGTATGCCACAGCTTATACAAATACCATCCGCCGCCGGAAATACCCATTATCCACAGCCACCAATAATTGATAATCAGATTGCTGATGCCTAACAAAATTTGCGTGCCTTTCGGCAATTCCCGCCCCATATCAACAAATATATTGGCAAAATATGGCAGGAAAAATACAAATATTACCAAAATCACCAGAAATGTAACCCCTAATAACACCAATGGATAAATACTGCTGGTTACCAGAAAATCACGCATCTCACGGCCATCACTTAAGAACCGCTGTAACTCTTTCATCACCGTAATCAGTTCGCCGGACTCTTCACCCACCTCGGCCAAACTGGAGTAAATAACCGGAAATTTTCCCGGCTCCTGCCGCAATAACTCTGAAAATCTTTTACCTTCCTGCAAGCCACGCCGCAAATTTGCCACCACTTCACGCTCCGCCGGATTCTCACTGCCGTCATAAACAATCTGCAATGCCCGTGCCAACGGCACATGAGCTTCCAGCAACGGCACCAATTTTCCGGTAAATTCACAGGCGTCAAAACGTTTGCTGAAAAACCGCTTTTTCAACTCCGCCCACGACATACCGCCCCCCCCGACCGTTACGCCGCCGCTTTTGCCGCCGGACATCGCCAGTTTTAGCACCGTAAACCCGCGTTCCCGCAATTTTATTACGGCATCCTGCTCGTTTTCCGCCTCCACCGGGCAAATCTGCACCTGCCCGGAGGCGTTTGCCACTTTATATTTATACTGCGCCATTTGTGCAGACTCCTTTATTAGTCGATAATGAAAAACCGGCTATATACTTAATAATCAAAATTTCAAATTACCAAAAAAACATAAATAAATGCAAGATTTTCAGCGTAAAACTATGTTTTATGCCTAGTCGCTCCGGCATTAACCATGCCTCCGCTGGAAGCCTGCGGTGCTTTTTGTCGTATACTGCGTTGGCTACGCCGCTCATGTACCAAAGTACACATCGCTACTTGCCGCCTTGTCTACAACAAAAATCACCTTTTTCATTATCGACTTATTATAATTCAATCGCCACCCGGCGCACCTCTTCTTCGGTGGTTACTCCGGCTTTAACTTTGGCCAAACCGTCTATCAGCAAAGGCTGCATTCCATTGGCTTGTGCCAACTGCATCAATTCCGTACTGCTGGCACTGCGGTTTATCGCCCGGCGGATATCGTCATTCACGGTAAGCAGTTCAAATATTCCGGTTCGGCCGCTGTAGCCCCACCCCGCACAACGTGAACACGGCGCATCTTTCAGCTTTCCACTGCCGTGGCAATCCGGGCAGATTTGCCGCACCAGCCGCTGAGACAATACACCATATAAAACCGACGACAATAAAAAGCTCTCCATTCCCATATCCAGTAACCGCCCAATCGCCCCCACCGCATCGTTGGTATGCAGTGTACTAAGCACCAAATGACCGGTCAGGGCGGCGTTAATGGCAATATCAGCGGTCTCTTTATCACGAATTTCCCCCACCAGAATTATGTCCGGGTCCTGACGCACGATATGACGCAAGCCGGTGGCGAACGTCAGCCCGATTTTAGGATTAACCTGAATTTGCGTAAGATGCGCCAACCGGTATTCCACCGGGTCTTCAATGGTGATTATCTTTTTTGATTCATCGCTGAGTTTGGAAATTACACTGTACAAGGTAGTGGTTTTTCCGCTTCCGGTCGGCCCCACCACCAGAATTATGCCATATGGCACTTTAATTAAACGGTTAAAGGTCTCTTCCATTTTCGGCAACATACCGATATTGCTCAAATCAAATGATACCGAACCTTTATTCAATAAACGCATTACCACGCTTTCGCCGTTCAGCGTCGGCATGGTGCTGATACGAATGTCTATACTGTTTCTGGCCAGCTGCACATTGGTTCGCCCGTCCTGCGGCAGTCGGCTTTCGGCAATGTTCATGTCGCCAAGCAACTTGATGCGCGACACAATCGCCGCATGGCGTGATAACGGTAAACTTAAATATGGCCGCAACAAGCCGTCCACCCGCAACCGCACCACCGTATGTTCTTCATCCGGCTCCACATGAATATCGCTGGCGTGCTGTTCCACCGCCGCCATTAAAATGTCATTTACCAAACGCACGGTTTTAGCTTCTCCGGCCATAGTGCGCAGCATTTCTTCCATATCACGGGTAATCTCGATAGTCGAAGTTTCTTCCGGGGCGTCGGAATCGGCTTTACGGTTGCGTAAATTTTCCAATGCATTATGCCGCACCAGATAACACTCCGGCGTAAGATTCAGCATTTTTCGCAACATATATATGTGCCGCTCCAGATTATACGGCTCAAACACCAGCAGAACCACGCTGTAGCTACTGCGACGCATCACCGCAATATTCCACGTGCTTTGATAACTTTCCGGAACCTCATTCACCGGCGTTAAATGCTTAAACTCGCCATCTTCCGCAATCGGCACGCCGCTGGCCAGAGAATAAGCCTGCAATAACTCATTTTCCGAAAATACCCCGCCGGCGCAAAGTTCCCAATCCACCTTGTCCCGCCGGCCAAGCGATATTTTTTCCGGATACTCCGGATAAATCGCCGTCAATTGTTCGGTTATACGTGCTTCATTTAATATCATAACACCACGCTCATTTCTCTATTCGGCATTCAGCGGCTGAACAACTTCAAAACCGTCTTCCGTCACATTACCGTTGTTGACCTCCGGCAAAGGGATAGCATCATCGGCATTCGGGGCGGGTTGATTCGGCACACTCAGCACCGGAGTTTCCGCCACGCTTTCCATCGGCACCACCTGTTCATCCTCGATTCCGCTGACCTCATTCGCCGCACTGATTTCCTGAAGCGTCAACGCCCCCACGCCATCGGCCTCCGATGCATTGGCACGTTGCTTATTAGCCCGTTCCACCGTCAGCAAGCCTTTGGCCTGAGCTTCCTCAAAGCGTTTATCATATGGGGCATACACATTATTTTCAAATACATTGATTTCACGCAATGAGTCGCTGTAGCGGCGTACCATCTCTTCCAACGTTGTCTGTTCATCGATTATTGTTGCGGTAATTAACATCAATATTTCGGTACGTTCGTTTGAGCGGCTCGAATCGCCGGTCAGCCAATTCAGCATTGGAATTTCTGCAATCCCCGGAATACTGGATAGTGATTCCTCCATGCGATCCCGGATCAGACCGCCCATAATAATTGTCCGCCCGTTGCGTAACAGTAATTCGGTGGTAATCTGGTCATTTTTAATCGTTGGTGTGTCCAGCGTATCCGTAGTGCTTTTTATAACGTCGGAAATCGTTTGCGAAATATCCATGCTGATTAAGCCGCCCACGCTGATAGTGGGAGTAACCGTAAGAATAATCCCGGTTTTCTTATATTGATATGACCGCCTGATCGCCGTATTGTCGCCAGTAGTGCTGGACGTATCGGTAATGTCGGCATACAATACCGGAACCTCTTTACCTACCGACACTTCCGCCTTTGTTTGACTGCGTACCAACACCTGCGGACTGGAGATCACCTTCAATTTTGATTTTCCGGCCAGAGCTTTAATATACAGGAATTGGCTATCCGGGTTATTGGGGTCATACACATGAATTTTGCCGCCGTATTCCGTATTGGAACCCGGTTTCAAGTCCAGATAATCCGTACCGAAACCCATTTTTTCGCCGCCAATGGTGCTTTGTGCATTCCATTCCATCCCAAAGCTGTTACTGTCGGTCAACTCTATCTGCACCACCATTATCTGCAGCAGCACCTGCGGCGGAATCGTATCCAGCCGTGCCAGCAACGCCCGAATAATACTGTACGCTTTCGGCGACGCCATAATCAATAAACGATTATATTCCATATTCGCTGAAATTCGCACCGGATAGGTAAAAATATTGTCCGCCGTTGTGGTGAGTTCACTATTTTGCGCCGCCGCCACCCCGTTTACGGTTTTGGTTCCGCCGTTAGACGCATTTAACACCTGCCCGGTTAAATTAGGAAACAACACTGCAAGTTCCGACAATAATTGCGATGCATCACTATTTACCACCTTATATACATACGCATTCGTTTTGTCTTCATTTTCCAGCCGGTTCAATTCGCCCACCCATTTGCGCAACTCTTCCAGCGGCTCAATGGCACTGGCACTGGCAATCAGCACCCGTACACGGTTAAGACTGGTTAAATGAATTGCCCCCGGTGTTACATCAATTTGCGGCCCTTCCACCACCTGAATACCCAGCACCGGCATAATCTGCTTCAGCTCGCTTTTAATTGCCTCGGCAGAGACATTGTTACAAGGCAACACCACCCGATACCAACCATCTTTATAGCCTTTATCCAGTTCATCAATAATTTCCATCATCCGGGACACATTATCGGCGGTGTCAATCAACAAAATTGAATTAGACTGCGCTTGAAGCCGGGCATTGGCTTCACTGGCCAAAAACGGCTTTAACTGCTCCAGCACACTGGCGGCGGCAACATACTTCATCCGCACGTTTTTTAACATAATCGCCCCGCCCTCGCTCATCAATTCACGAGCTTTCGAGACCTGATTCAAGGGGCGGATAAACAATATACCGTCTTTATATTCACAATATGAATTACACATCCACAGCAACTGCTGGAACAACTCCCATACCTCCACAATAGCCATTTCGGTATGCAGAGACATGCTTACCGTACCGGCTACTCCGGCCTCCACCGTATAATTGAATTTTAAGTCCGACGCAAACTTGGCGGCAATGCTGACAATATTTAAATTGTCCGCATCCAAATCCACCCGCATCCGTTCATCCGGGCTTCTGCTGCCGAACACGGCTTCAAAACTTGTGGCATTATAAATCTCGGTCTGCGGCACGTTTTCGGTGGGCGGTCTGGCCAGGTCATAGTCCTGCATTTTTATGGCGCTGTCGCGAGTCGGAGTTTTTACCAGTTCCGCATCCAAATCATCCATGCCGTTTAAGCGGCGGGTATCCGCCGCCGCCGGAGTCTGCGTAGTTTGCGCAATCACGCCGTGCGGAGACGGTTTCAAAGTATCGTCTTTGCTCAATTTTTCATCCGCTTCACGATTCAGAAGCGTGTCCAAACTTTCGCACCCCGCAAACGTCAGCATGGCGATTGCACACATTATAACATTTAATATTTGCCGCAACAATTTAAGGTCCTCCAATTATTGAACCGTTGATACTTTTACTTTACTTTCCACTCCGGAGCGCGGTAAGCGCATTTCAAACAAGCCGTCCGGCTTGCGGATAACCACCGATTTTTCCCGCACTTCCACTATAGACACATCTTTCATTAATACAGCTCCATTATACATCGGCCGCGCCTGATACGTATTCATATCCGCACCATTCGGCACAATTATGGCACCGCGATTGCCGTTTAAGTTCATTATCGCCATCAATTGGAACGGCGGCCCCTCTTTGGCCCACGCCTCGCCCTGAGCGGCGGCGGCATTGCCGCGCCCGGCCGAGAACAGCGTCCGCTGCACAATCAAATCGCACCAAGTTCTTAACTGGTCCAATTTGGGTATCGTATCAATCGCCGCCGCATCAGCCCTATTATCCAGCTCCAGCTCCCGGCGTTTGCCAAAGTCATAAAAACACAGCATATAAAGCATTATCAACGCAAACCCCAACAGCATTACCTGTACCGATATCAATATTTTACGCATTGGGCTTCACTCCTCCCCAATACGCCTGAAGCGCATTTTTACCGGTTACCACCACCACTTTCAGTTTTCCGCTTAAGGTAACATTACCGCCGGCCGGCTTTATGGTTAAATTATCCCAAAAAAACTTGGGTTGCCCGACCGACATGGCTATACTGAATTTACACACATTCGCCAACGGTGCGGCATCGGCATTAACATCAAGTTCATACCCGATTACGCCGTCGGCAATCTGCACATCTTTAAGATTACCGGCCGTGCGCAGTTTTATGCCGCACTCCGCCGCAATCGACTCCAGCCGCTGCATAACCGCCAGCCGGGGGTCTTCCGAGGCCGTAAATACCCATACATCGCCGTATTGCACCGAATTTGCCTCCGCCAGCGCCAAGTTTTGCCGGGCATCATTCAGTTCCTGCTGTAAATTCATATATTCCATACTGCGTAAGCGATAATTACGCAAATCCGGCACCATGTTTTTCCAGTCTATCTGCCATAACACGAACACTGTACAGATAAACAGCATAACCAGCACCAACAGCAACTTGTTGCGATTTTCCGGACGCATGATTTGTACATATAATTTTAATAATGTCTTCTTCATTTCTTGTCTCCGGTTCGAATCCACACCACTTGGGCGGTAGAGGTTTTATTGTCGGCATTCAGCGTGGTCTTGGTATCTTCGGCCAGCTTATAATTGGATATTGTACCCAGCAAATCCAGCAAAATCATTCGCTCGCCGGTAAAGATAATGGTTACGCTGATGCGATTGCCCACGCAGGCAAAATTGGTTACATGCATGTTATCCGGCAGAATAGAGGTTAAACGATACAGAAAACTTAAAACTTCGGCATCGCTGATCATATTTTCGGAAAACTTGCGTAAAATCACCTGCCGCTTAGCCACGGTCTGCTGACGATTACTGACCATATCC
>CAZEHZ010000073.1:0-11273 GCA_964512385.1 uncultured Victivallaceae bacterium
AAATGACAGATATTCCGGTGGCGAATGAGACGATTATTACTGAAATCCCGGTAAAAGAATAATTTAAAGTGAATGCTCTGGTAAAAAAACTTTTGCGCGGTAGTTATTTGCCGTGCTATGTATTGAGCAAAAAACCACTGATTTTTTTTGCTTATGATACGGATTTTTTGAAAAACGTTACCGGTTTTGCGGCGGCGTTGACTCCATATAAACAAGCTCATTTGTATATGCAGTTGGGGTGGCAGCACGAAACCACGAAAGTGGTGGAGCCATTTGTAATCTGCATAAAAGACGCATTAAAACAGATTCCGCAGTTAAAAATTACTGTTTTGGCCAACTCCACGGCCGAGGTGGAGGCGTTAGGAGCGGCGTTGCCGCCCGGCATGGTGGTGTTGTGCCATCAGAATGCGTTTTTGGATGAAAATAAATATCATATTATACCACAGGTGGAAAAGAGATTTGATGCCCTGTATATCGCCAGAATTTCGCCGTTTAAAAGACATCGTTTGGCAGCGCAGGTAAAGAATTTAGCCTTAATCGGGTCATATTCGGATACCGAACAGCAGTATGCTGAAGAGGTTCTGGATGATTTGGAATATGTTTATTATGAACCGAAAGTGGCGGGTGGTAAAATCTATAAAGTGATCAATCATGCCCGTTGCGGGTTGTGTTTGTCTGCCGAAGAGGGGGCAATGTTTGTCAGTGCCGAGTATCTGTTATGTGGAATTCCGATTGTTAATACGGCCAATATCGGCGGGCGGGACTTGTTGTTTCCGGATTTTGCGGTAAAAAATGTTGCCGACCTGCCGGAAGACGTGGCGGAAGCGGTGGCGGAGTGGGTGGACAATGTGCCGAATGCCGCAGAGATTCGAGCGGCGTTTTTAAAAAACTGTACTATTCATCGGCAGCAAATGCAACAAATGTTAGATGCCGATTTTGCCGCCTCGCATGCCGAAGACTCCTCAATTCCGGCCGTGTTTACCGGAAAACTTCCCCATAAGTTAGGCATACGCACCACATTAATGCCTTGGCAGCGTTACAATCATACCTTATAATTGTTTGTCCATTATTTTTTTACCACCAATGCATTACTGAATTAGTGTAAAATCTTGTGAAAAATCTATTCAATATTGATAATTGCGTAACTGAACGGTTCCAGTTTAATTACTTGCCATTTTTTTGCTGATTTTTTGGGGGTAAAGCGGATTACACTGTTGGTGGCGGCCGGATTTAAAATAATGGCAAAGTTTTTCTTGTCTTTTTGGAAGGCATATACATGGATTGCCGCTTGGCGCGGCGTAATGTTTAACACTTCCAATGCGTTAATCCGGGTGGCTCCATCGGTCAAGTCGGCCGTGTTGTTGACAAAATCTTTGAAAATATTGATGGAAAGCAATCCCGCTCCGGTCAGTACGCCGCTGTGCCAGATCTGCATGCCGTTGCAACCACCCCATAAGTAGCTTTGAATTAAACGGTAAGCAAACTGATTAACCGTTAAGCGGGGCATGGGGACACTGGGGGTATTAAAATTTTCCATATACATTTCGGCCGGAATAAACGGCGTGGGCGCAATAGCCTCCGCTGTGGCTTCAATATTTTCCCGACTGCCGAAATAACCGGCTACTCCGACCGTCATGCCGGTTGGCGGCATAAGTTGCCAGTCAACGGCATAGGTTTGTTTGGTTTCATGGTCGGCATATTGATATCCGGAATAAATTTCATATTCACAGTTCGGCATAAACTCGTGCAGTATTGCGTTAAGCATTTTGGCATAATCGGCACTCACGGTACAGCAGTATTCAATCCATTGCGGACGAAAATCGGCGGTAATTTCTTCCGGCTCCGGCACCGGGGTAATCTGGTATAAGTTGGCAAATCTGGTGCGATTGTATAAAGACAGGTCATTAACCAGAATCGTACCGTTTTTATTAAATGCTCCACGTTCGCAGTCTAAAATTACGTATTGAAAATTTTTGCCGTCGGTCATGTATTGTAAAAATTCCTTTATCAATAAACGGGAGGCCTCGGGATGATCAATCATCCAGCCGCAGTCCGGTTTTTCGGCGGGGATATCGGGCAGTCCAGACGGCAAGGGGCGGGTACGAAAATACTGCGATACGGCATCCAGCGAAAATGCGATACCGTGGGTGGTGTTAAATTGCGTTTGAAAATCGGTGGCACTCTTGCGATTG
This sequence comes from uncultured Victivallaceae bacterium, assembly GCA_964512385.1. Classification (GTDB taxonomy): domain Bacteria; phylum Verrucomicrobiota; class Lentisphaeria; order Victivallales; family Victivallaceae; genus CALXXL01. The sequence goes on from CAZEHZ010000073.1 coordinate 2,193, forward strand.
GGCAATTCTTCCCGGGCCACATAAAAGCGGTTGAAGCCGGCGGAGACAAAGCCATTAATAAAGATGGGCAAAAACGCTTCATCAATGCCGGGATAATCCCATAATACCAGCGGTTTTTTGCAGGGCTGGGGATTTAACGGAGCAAAAATTTCAAGCTTAATATCTTCGGAATAAGCTAAATTGCCGGACTTAAATAAAACGTTAACATCGGTTAATCCGGGTTGGGTGTTTACATCCAGCAGTAACGGGATAAACGTTTGCGGAGATTTGCCAAAACTTCCGGCGGGGAAAGACATGGTTAGGGTGCGGTCATTTTGCTGGACTTCTGCCGCATAAGCCGTGCGCTCCGGGAAGGGGATGGCATGAACATTGGGGCGATCCGGATTGATCCAAGCGGTCGGACAGCCAAGATATTGAATATTTTCGGGCAGAATTATTTCAACCGTTACAGCGCTGTCGCCACCGCCGAGTTCAGGCAAAAATTCAAGCACGGCAAGTTGACATAACTTCGTTGGCATAGCGGCGGGGGTAATGCGTGGCCACCAGCGAATCAGCTCTTGATTGGCTTTAGGCGTTTGGACAATCGCATTTTCAGTTGGTTCCGCATAAAGATTGCTAAAAAAAATGCCGATTACTGCCGCAAAAATACTCATAGCGGCCAGATATCTTCTACCGGTTATAAACTTCATGATTTATATCCTTAAATTTGATTGCATATTATATTTCAGCTACTATAATCCGGCAAAAATGCGTTGTCAAGTCTTAAAAGGCAAAAACAAAATTATTCAACAAAAAAAATAATAAAACTCCATTTTTCATTTGCAAATAGCTAATTATATATTATTTGTATATTACGGTAAAAAACTAATTGCCGGGGGGAGGTTATTATGGCGGAAATTACAAGTGTTCATGCAAGGGAAATTTTGGACTCAAGAGGCACTCCAACGGTGGAGGTGGAGGTGGGGCTGGATGACGGAAGTACTGCGATGGCGGCGGTGCCGTCCGGGGCGTCTACCGGCAAGTATGAGGCGGTGGAGTTGCGCGATCGCGATGACTCACGCTTTGGCGGGCAGGGCGTTTTACAGGCCATTCATAATGTTAATTATGTCATTGCACCGGAAATTATCGGCATGGAGTCGCTGGACCAGACGGCGGTGGATCGTTCATTAATTGCACTGGACGGTACCATAAATAAGTGTCGGTTAGGGGCTAACGCCATGTTAGGCGTCTCGTTGGCGGTGGCGCAGGCGGCGGCATTGACTCAGCGGTTGCCGTTATTCCGATATTTGGGCGGCGTTAATGCTAAACATTTACCGATTCCAATGATGAATCTGATCAACGGCGGCGCTCATTCCGATGCCCCGATCGCTTTTCAGGAATTTATGATCCGGCCAATCGGAGCGGAAAACTTTCAGCAGGCTTTGCGCATGGGAGCGGAAATTTTTCAGCACTTAAAGAAGATATTGCACAGCAAAGGCTTGTCCACCGCCGTCGGCGATGAGGGTGGGTTTGCTCCACGCTTTTCCGGCGGTATTCGGGAGGCGGTGGAAACTTTGATTCAAGCTATTGAGCGCGCACGCTATGTGCCCGGTACCGACGTAACGCTGGCTTTGGATTGTGCCGCCAGTGAATTTTTTGTAAACGGCGTCTATGATTATACCAAGTTTGAAGGGGCGTCGGCGCCTCGCCGCTCCTCGGCGGCTCAGGTTGAATATCTTAAACAGTTGTTGGAGATATATCCGATTGACTCGATAGAGGACGGTATGGCCGAGGATGACTGGACCGGGTGGGCTCAACTTACCGAAGAACTGGGCGGACAGTGCCAGCTGGTGGGTGATGACTTATTTGTGACCAATTGCGAATTTTTGCAACGCGGCATTGAAATGAAAGCGGCAAACGCCATTTTAATTAAGCCGAATCAAATTGGAACATTAACCGAAACACTGGATACTATTGCTTTGGCACAGCGTAACGGCTATGAAACCATCATCAGTCATCGTTCCGGTGAGACCGAAGATGTTACCATTGCCGACTTAGCGGTGGCGGTTAATGCCGGACAAATCAAGACCGGGTCGGTGGCTCGTTCTGAACGGGTGGCCAAGTATAATCAGCTCCTGCGTATTGAAGAGGCGCTGGGCGAGTCCGCCGAATATGGATATTTAAAATAATTTATTTGCATTTTGCTCTCCAAAGGTTATAATACTAATTATAACCTTTGGAGAGCAAAATGAAAAATAAAATAATATCAGTATTATTAGGAGCTGCAACTATGACGATGGTGGAAATTTCTCTTACTCCGAACCATGAAAATGCGTTGTATAAGGTGGGCGAAACCGCCACCGTAATAATTGTTTGTGATAAACCGGCTAAGGTAACGGTTTCAAATGATGCTGGCGTGGTGGCAATGCACGAACTTATGGCCGGAAATAATACGATTCCTTTTACCGGCGGCGAGCCGGGATTCTGGTTGTTTAAAGGCGAAGCGGACGGCGAGTCGGCGATGTGCGGAATCGGATTTTCACCGGAAAAAATGTCTAAACAGGTGGCGGAGCCGGAAGACTTTGATGAATTTTGGCAAAATGCTCAGGCCGAGGCCGCTAAAATTCCGCTTGACCCGCAGTTGGAGGAGTTGCCGGAATTTTCTACGGCGGACTTTAAGGCCTACCGCATCAGTTTTGCCAACATTAATAATACTCGTATTTACGGCTTTCTAACCGTTCCGAATGGTGATGGCCCGTATCCGGTTTACTGTTCGGTGCCGGGGGCCGGACCCAATGATGTGCGGCCGTTGCAGAAGCATAATGATAAGGTGATTACGTTGGTAATGAACGTGTTTCCGTTTCCGTTACCGGCAACGCAAGAGGCGGCGAATAAACTGATTTATGAAGTTAATTATCCGGGAAATGTGGGGTATTGGCAACTGGACAGTGATAAGTTGGAGGATTTTTTCTTCTACCGGGCAATTTTAGGCATTGACCGTGCTTTTACTTACGTGGCCAACCACCCGAAAGCGGATAAGAAACACATGGTTTACTGGGGTTCAAGTCAAGGCGGCGCGATGGGCGTGGTGATGGCCGCACTGAATCCAAATTTAACGGCGATGGTGGTAAACGTACCGTCGGATTACAGCAAGATTTTTATCCGCAGTTATGCCAAAGACGGCAATCCGTTAATCAGTAAAATGCCGTATTTTGCCGGAGCAAATTTTGCCGAACGGGTAAAAATTCCGTTTATGGCATCGGCAGGAATGATTGACACGGGGTGTACGCCAACTCAGATTACGCAATTTTTTAACCAGATTCCCGGCGAAAAATTGATTCGGTATGTACCCGCAATGGGGCATGACTTTGACCCGCAGTATGAAGAAATGACCGCCGAATTTATCGATAAATATCTATTTGATTAAGTTCAAATTATTTCTTTAATCCATAGCCGATAATGGCTTGGAAAAACATAACGGTGCTTTTGCGCGTGGCCGGAATCAATAACGGCGACAGCAAATTCACCGCTATTTGGGTGGCAATAGCCGTCCATGCCGCTCCGTAAATACCCCAATGCGGCACTAAAAGCGAGTTCATCACTAAACTTACCGCCACGCCGCACCCCATAAACAATAAATTATACCGCTGTAAACCCTCGGCCAGCAACCAGTAACCACGTGCCACACCAAAATATACGATTATCATATTTAATGACATAATCTGGATAATTTGAATTGAAGATTGATATTTCGGCAACAGCGTGTTGATTAACCACGGCGAAAGCATTATCATGCCGGTCGCCATTAGCATTCCACACCAGATTAGACTGGAAAACAATGCCCGGATTCGGAAATTATACAGCGGCTTATCTACACCGTGTACACTGACGATCGCCGGAAATACACTGGAACAAATTACAAGCGGAATAAAATATCCGGCCTCCACAAAACGAGCCGCCACCGAAAAACAGCCGTTGGCGCTTTCACCCACAATTTTGGTGATAAACAACTGGTCGGTACGCATATAAATTTGTGTGGCCGCCGCCGCCGCCGCCAACGGCCATGACTCTTTAAGCAGGTGTTTGGCGGTGTCTGACTGCCATTGCCACTTTAAACGAGGCAGTTTACCGTGGCGGTAAAAATAGAGAAATCCCGCCACCATTACCGCCTCCTGCACAATTTCACAACTGGCCAGCAAATATAGATTATCGCTGTTTTTTACCACGATTATTCGCAATAACGCAAACATCAGCATGGCTATAATTTGACTTATACTTAGATAACTGGCACAAACTTTGGCCTTAAATAGACCCTCCACTGCCCATAAGGTGTGAAAGCCGTAGCCTAAAGTTAAGATGATAATAACGCCATTAATGTAGCTTAACCCTTTTATGCCGATAAAAATACCGATGAACAGCACCATAACTGCGTAGCCCAGCAGTTTTAAACGGAAGGCACTGCCTAAAATTACGCCTTGGCGTTCCGGCGTGCGCACTAATTCCCGGACAATTACGCCGTCCATGCCAAAATCCACCAATACTCCGACCAGCATTACTACGCTTAAGGCGTAACTGAAGCCCCCCATGTTTTCCGGCCCCAATTTATTGGCAACATAAATTCCCACAAAAAACATGACCAGTAAACGGCAGAATTTTTCGGCCGCCATCCACAACGTGTTGCTGCCGTAGCGTTTCAGGCCGCCGCCGTAAATCATGTCATGCCAGCGTGCCATTTAAAAGCTGAATCCTACATCCGCAATGTCGGTACGATTGCAGAATATCATGGCCAACCGGTCAATACCTAAAGCACTGCCGCTGCACTCCGGCAACCCTTGCTCCAGGGCGGCATAAAACAGTTCCGGCTTTGGGTAGCGGTTCATATTTTGCACGGCTCGAAATTTGGCGGCGGCGGCAAACCGGGATTTTTGTTCGGCGGCATCGGTCAATTCGCCAAAAGCATTGGCCAGTTCCAGCCCGGAAATATAGAGTTCCCAACGTTCGGAAAATTGCGGATTGTCAGCTTTTTTGCGGGCTAATGCGGCCCGATCCGCCGGATAGTCGGTTAAATAGGTTAAATGCCCGTTGCCGAGGTTTGGTTCAATATCCACCACCATAACCTCATCAAAAATATCCTGCTCCTGTGCTGTTATCATGGTACAACGGCCATATTTGGCGAACGCCTGTTCCACGGTAATAACTTGAGCGGCTTCCGGCGCTAAATTGATGGATTTACCGCTGTATTGCAGTTCAAACGAGCCGTTTAACAATAAGGCGGCCTCGGCAATCAAATCGGTGGTTGATGTTCTTAATTCATTATAATTAAATGACTTAACATAATATTCCAGCATGGTGAATTCGGTACGGTGCTTCCGGCCGTGCTCATCGGCTCGCCAGCAGGGGCCGATTTGGTAGATGCGTTCATATCCGGCGGCCAGCAGTGCCTTCATTTCCAGTTCCGGACTGGGGCGTAGAAAACCGTTTGCGGCCGGAATCGTTTCGATATACTCCTCCTGTGCCGGCGACGGTATTAAACTTGGCGTGGTAACTTCTAAAAAGCCACGCTGAAAAAAAGACCGGCGCAACGCACTTAAGAGCAACGCCCGTTTTTCAAAAAACGGACGGCATTCCTGTAAATGCTGTAACGCCGGATTCATAACAATAATTGCCGGTAAAACAATTACTGAGCTTTGCTTACACGTTCGGCATATTCGCCGGTACGGGTATCAATCTTTACGGTGTCGCCGATATTGATGAACAGCGGAACCTGAATTTCGTAACCGTTATCCACCTTGGCCGGCTTCAAAACGTTGGTGGCGGTGTCGCCACGGGCGCCCGGTTCGGTTTCTGTAATCACCTTTTCAATAAAGGTCGGCAGCGTGATTTCAATCGGCTGGCCGTTAAACAGCAGGAAATGGCACGGGTCATTTTCCAGCAGAAAATAGGTGTTACGGCCTAAAAATTCGGCATTTACATGAATTTCTTCATAAGTTTCGGCGTTAGAGAATACATAGTTGTGGCCGTCGCAATAGCTGTAGAAGGTGTCGAGTTCTTCCAAGTCCGGGCGTTCAATTTTATCGGTGGGGCGGTAGGTTTTTTCCATACCGATGCCGGTAATCATATTTTTCATGCGACAACGGTATAAGGCGGTGCCTTTACCGGGTTTGCAGAATTCAAATTCAGTAATAACCCACGGCGCACCGTCAATCTGAATTTTGAGGCCTTTTCTTAAATCGGAAGCACTGAACATAAAAAAAACTCCTTAATCTTTGTTAATAAACTATTATCCTATTAATATAACACCATATAACTTAAAAAGCAAGTTCGGCGTTTGCAAAAAGCTGAACGTAATGATATCTTATTATATACAAAATTACAGAATTACAGGAATTGAACGTTTATGGAATTATTGGCACCGGCCGGCGGAATCGGCACGGCTTTGGCGGCGTTTGACGCCGGAGCTGATGCAGTTTATATGGGATTAAGCAAGTTTAATGCCAGAGAACGTACCGAAAATTTTTCGGCGGATGATTTGTCTAAACTTTTGGCTTATGCACATAAAATCGGCCGAAAGGTGCATGTGGCACTCAACACGCTGATTAAAGAAGCCGAACTGCCGGAGGTAATGGAAACTCTGGAGCTGTTGTCGGCCTTACGCCCGGATGCGGTGATTGTGCAGGATTTGGGCGTGGTGCGGTTACTGCGGCAGTATTACCCGGAATTGACGGTGCATGGGTCGACTCAGATGGGTATTCATAATACGGCGGGAATCCGCATTGCCGAAAATTTGGGCTTGAGCCGGGTTATTTTAGAACGCCAGACTACGCTGGAGGAATTGAAAATTATGCGGAAAAGCACCAAAATGGAGATTGAAGTTTTTGGGCATGGCGCGTTGTGTTGTTCATTGTCCGGCGGGTGTTTTTTCTCCTCTTTTTTAGGCGGCGCCAGCGGGAACCGGGGGAAGTGCAAACAGCCGTGCCGCCGCTTCTATTCGGCTCAAACGCAGGAGGGGTATCTGTTTTCTCCCGGCGATTTGAATATGCTGACTTTAGTGCCGGAGCTTAAAAAAATCGGCGTCGATTCGCTGAAAATTGAGGGCCGCATGAAAAAGGCCGACTATGTGCAGAGCGTGGTTTCCGCCTATCGCATGGTGTTGGATGCCCCTCAGCTTACGCCGGAAATTCTGGCCGAGGCCGCTTATCAACTGCAACGCACCGCCGGGCGTAACGCCTCTACCGGGTTTGCCGACGTAAAGAATTTTTCCCGCTTGATTGTGCCGGAACAGCCCGGTGTCTGGGGCTTTCCCATTGGTAAAATTACGGCGGTAAACCGGGAGTCCTTTACCGTAAAACTCAGCAAAAAACTGCATCGCGGCGACCGTATAAGGTTGTTGACGCAATTTGAAGAGGACGGCCCGGCGTTGATTGCCGGCAATTTGCAGGTGAACGGTAACGCCGTGAACGCCGCCAAAGCCGGAGAACTTTGTGTGATTTTTTCCAACACCGCCGAGGCGGTAAAAAATGCACAGGTTTATAAAATCGGGGAGTGCCCGCGCGACTACTCCGCCCGTGCCGCCGCCTTGCCGTTACAGCGTATTCCATTGGATTTGAAAATTACGATTGATGCGGATATGGCGGCGGTGGAGGTGCTGAAACCTGCCGGACTCAAGCCGTTTTATTACGGTTTAGAGTTGACGGCGGCGGAAAAACGGGGCGTAACCGCCGAGGATTTACTGAACGTTTTCCGGCAGACTAATTCTGAAGTTTATGAGTTGGGGCAGGCCGAAATCAATATAAATGGCAATTTGTTTTTTCCGGCTTCACTGCAGAAGAGTTTCCGGCGTGATTTTTTTGCCCGTGCCGAGGCCGATTATCCGCAGTTAAATCCGGCCTCCGGTCAGGCGTTGTACAAGTTTTATCAAGAGTATAAAAGTTTGACGCCGCCGGATGAATATACGGAAGCGACCGAGTTGGTGACTGACGAAGCCCAAGTGAAAAACGCCGCCGCCCATATTGCGGTTCCGGTGGCTTTATATCGGGCGGACAGTCGAGCGGATGAGGTGATTTTGCCGCAGTTTTGTGCGGAAAAACAGTTGGACGCTTTGCGTAAACAGTTGGATTTTGCGTATTTGGACGGCGTGCGCCGTTATCGGGTTTGCGGACTCTACGGCTTGACATTGCTAAAGAAATATAACGATATAACGATGATTGCCGCATCGCCGTTGCCGGGGTGTAACTCAATGGCGGCCAAGATGTTGAAAGAACTGAACGTAAATGTGTTGCAGCTGTGGCCGGAGTTTGCCAAAGTGGATGCAATGGCTTTGCAGAAAGTGTCGCCGCTGCCGCTGGAACAGTTGGTGTATGGCGCCGTGGAGCTATTGCAGTCGCGGGCGTTGCTACCCGGAAACGGGCGCATTGCAGACCGGCGGAACAATGCGTTTCAGATTATTCATGACCCGAATGATAAACTGCATAAGATTTGCACCGCCAAGGCCTTACAACTGGAGTTACTGCCCGGATGCGGTGCCGTTTATGACCGCCGGTATGAGATGGACGGCGAAATTACCAGTTTTAACTGGAATCAGGCGTGGCTATAATTTGAATGAAAATTCCGCTTCAAATTTCTGATTGCATTTCGGGCAACGCAACGGCTGGTCGATGAGCGACATATCCAGTTCAATTTTTTGCCCGCAGGAGGGGCAGTTTACCTTTACGGCATAAATCTTCCCTTTACGGAGAATATTTTTAACGTTCGGCGCCGCCGGCATTGACTCAAAACCGCCGGGTTGGATTGGCGACTTGACGGCAACGTTGGACTTTGGCGAACTGAAGTTCATTTTCGGCGCAGAATTTTCTACCGGTTTCGGGGCAAATTTACTGCATTTAGGGCAGAAATCGGTTACTTTACTGTTCGGCGGTACGTTCTCTACCAAAGCCCCGCAGACCGGGCAGACTGATGACGGATATATGTTACTCATATTTTTAAGCCCCTGATATTAGTGTTTTTATTGCTATATGTTATAATAGACTATAAATAAACAAAAAAATCAAGGAATATTTGTTATTTTTATTTGCTTTTCTTCAATAATAGCGATAAGTTTTGACT